>CAMYKF010000575.1:14654-28145 GCA_947258905.1 uncultured Pirellulaceae bacterium
CACAAAAGCATCCCAACCATTCCTACCTGCGGATGGCTCGTGACATCGCCATGACGCATCACGAGAAGTATGACGGGTCAGGCTATCCTCACGGTCTGGCAGGCGAAGAGATCCCGCTGTGCGGTCGCATCGTGGCCCTGGCCGATGCCTATGACGCCCTGACCAGCAAACGCGTCTACAAGGACGCGATCGATCACGAAAAATCAGTCCAGATTATTGTGGACGATACCGGCTCGCACTTTGATCCGGAAATCGTGGATGTGTTCCTCGACTGTGTGAATCAGTTCAATGAGATTCGACAGTCGTTTTGTGAAACCAAAAACCGCGGCCTGGCCCTGCATGATCCGTCGACCGTCGTGGCTGCCGAACCCGCCAGCCTGGCCGTCAATCCGTCGCCTCAGTAACCGGTGTAGGCATTCAGCCTGTCGCGATGTGCTTGCCGGGTCGCGAGCGGCTTCTCTTGCTCAGGCGAATTGCTTCTGCAGAATCAGGAACAGCACATTGCGGTGCTCTTCGCAGAACACGTTGATCTTGCCGATTTGAGATTGAGGAATCAGGGCCGTCATCTGCATCATTTGCAGACGGTCGCGGTAGATCAGATTCCAGTCCATCACCGCTTCCATGTATCCGATTCCCTCGATGTCTTCGAGAAAATTGGTCAGCACCAGCTGCCCGCCCGGCCGCAACATTTCAAACAGGTTCCGCGCGAGCTTTTGCACCAGCGAATCACTCAGGTAATCCAGCAAACCGGAACTGTAGATCAGATCGAACTGGCCAAAATCAAAGCGGCCCGAGACAACGTCTCTGGCTGACGCCTGCAACGGCTCGACGCCAAACCGGCCGTAATCCCTGTCGATGACTTGCAGGCTTTCGGCATCGGAATCGATGGCCACCATGCGACCAAGTCGTCTTCGTATAACGGCTCGCGTGAATTCAGCTTCACGAAAATGCCCGGCTGCCAGCGACAAAACGTGGGGATGATCCATGGCATCGGCCACATCATCGATCAGGGTAGCGATGCGGGCACGCCGCGTCTTGACACTTTCACAGGCCGACGAAAGCGTGGTCCAGCGGTGCAGTCGCTGTCCCACCCAGCTCATGGGAGGCGTGGCCCAGTCATGCTCCGATCCGTAAATGAAATCCAGCAACACGGCGTCGCCGGCATAGCCACGCGGTTTTTGCCACGCCCGGGCGGTAAACGCGTCTTCGTGCAAAATGCTCTGCAGGCGACTGGCCCGAAAACGCTCGACAAACTGTTGCCACTGGCCAGGCGTACAACGCTTGCGTCGCTCGGACAAAACGCCGTAGATTTCCCGAACGGTGCGACCCACTTTTTCGTGGGAAAGATCGCGGTCAAGCAGACGACAGGTTGCCGCATCGGCAAACTTCAACACCGACTCATCACTGGAGAGATCGAAATGCGGGCGCGGCAAGACGATGTGCGGCCCGTGATGCGTGGCCGGATGTGAAGTGGACGTATGATCGTTGGCTCGCCGGATCATGCGCTGCGCGTCAAAGAAAAGAACAGGTGAAAACGTCTGGTTGATCAGGGGTTGTCATGCTAGGTTCATCGACCGATTGCGTCAAACTGGTTGAGTGAGTTCGTCGCTGGTCAAGGACGGTTCCGCGCGGTCTTCCCCAGCGGTTTGCCGGGGAGACCTTTCCTCACGCTGGGGAACACAATGCGAATTCCATTGCGATTGCAGGCGCTTGTGCCCGCGTGCCCTGCGCTGCTGGCCCAACTATTTATCGACATGGAATCAAGACGGTCAGTAAAAAAAAATTATTGTCCCCACCGTTGTATTACTCCAATCGTTGCAATCCGCAGGTCCCTCAAATACGCGCTTGCCGAATAGCAAGCCCTGTGCTGGCCGCGCGAAATGGACACCCGCCTGGCAGCAAAAAGCTAGGTTTTCGCGGGGTTTTGCCGTTGGCCCGTATGTTGCCCCTTTCCCGTATCTCAGGTTCGAGTCCCTTCCGTGGCGCTCAACAAAACCGACATCGAACAAAGTCTTTCTGCTGTTGCGCTGGAACAGTGGCTGCAGCTTTCGTGCGCGCATTCGTGTCAGACGCTGGTTTCACCTGGAGACGCGGATGACTCGCGCGTGTTGTGCAAGGAGTATGCACCGTCTGCAATCTCGTCGAATGCCAGTGTTCAGCAATTAGCCGCGCACATCGATAGTTTGCCCGAGTCACTTGAACACTTTGCTGCCTTTCGACTGGTGAACGAGCAGGCGGGTCATCTGCGATTGTTTCGGCAATTCGTCGTGGGGACTCCACTGGCCCAATCCGGTACTCATGAACTGGATCTGGACGGGCGGATTCGCATTGGCATTTCGCTGGCGATTTCGTTGCAGGAACTGCACGCGGCCGGATTGACGCATAACAATCTGAAACCGTCAAACGTAATCGTCGACGCCGCGCGCCGGGTAATTCTGGTCGACGGGGCTATTGACCTGGTGCGAACGGATCTGGATTTCGACGAACCCGATCCGCATCGGCAACAAGACACTGCCAGTGTTGATTACCAGTCTCCGGAATGCCTTGGACTCATTCGGGCCGGGATCGGACCGCCGTCCGATTTGTATTCGCTGGGTATCATCCTGTTCGAGTTGTTAAGCGGCGCAGCTCCTTTTGCCGGCAAGGAACTGAGTGAAAGACTGCATTGCAAGGCGACATCGACTCCCCCGCCGATACGCATACCCGGCAATCCGGTGCCCCGCGTACTGGAGCAACTCGTGCTTCGTCTGTTGCAGATTGACCCGGGTGACCGTTACCAGACCTGTGAGGCGGTCATTGCGGACTTGAGGAAAATTGAGGCTGAGTGGACCGCTGGCAACCACAACCCGGTCTTGCCATTGGGAACCCACGACATCCGGCAAACACTGGTCGAGCCAAACCTTGTGGGGCGTCGTTCGGAACTGCAACAGCTGGCCGCGGAGATGTATGCCGCTCGCAAGGGGCAGTCGGGCGTGGTGGTTGTCGAAGCGGCATCGGGTGGAGGCAAATCTCAATTACTGGCCGAGTTGTCCGCCATGGCACGGCAATCCGGTTTCCGTGTGTTTGCGGCAATGTGTTCCCAGCAGCAAGTGGGACGCGAATCATCCTGCCTTTTCGACCTGGACCGGCAATTGGCAGCGGCCTGTGCCAGCGATGCACTTCTTGCGTCGCTGATTCAAAAGAAAATGCAACACGACAAGGACTCGCTGGCCATTGCCTTTCCCACGATGTGTGAAGTCTTCGGATGGAAACCCGGTGAGTCGGGCCCGGAGGCGTTTGGACAAGCACGGGTGACAGGGGCAGTGTGCCGATTGCTGGAACTGCTGGGTGAAGGCAATCGTGCTTGTCTGATCCTGCTGGACGATTGCCAATGGATTGATGAATCAGCCGAAAAACTGCTCACCGCCTGGAAGAAACGCGTGGTGAATCGCAAGGACCAGCCGCTCAATGTCGTGTTTGCGGTGGCCTTTCGCAGCGATGAAGTATCCACGTTAAGCTCCCTGCGCCAGCTGGACCCTACCACCTGGTTGCGACTGGAGCAGATGGCCGATCACGATATCCGGGGAATTGCCCTGTCGATGGCTGGCCGCTTGCCGGACCATGTACTGCACATCGTCACGCGCATGGCCGGAGGCAGTCCGTTTATGGCAACGGCGCTGGTACGCGGCATGTTTGAGACCGGGGCTATTCGACCGTCACCCGCGGGCTGGACCGTTGATCGCGATGAACTGTCAGAATTGCAATCTTCAACCGATGCCGGTCGCGTGCTGGCCCGCCGCATCGATTTACTGCCCCAGGCACTCATCCGATTTCTCACGGCAGGCGCGATTCTGGGCAAGTCATTCCATCTGGACGTGGCTCGCCGTCTGATCCAGGCTCCCGACAAGTGCTGGCGTCAGGCGGAAAGCAAGAATTTGATCTGGGTCGATCTGCAAACGGGCAAATGTCATTTTGTACATGACCAAATCCGCGCAGCCTTGCTGAAACAACTGAATGAGCAACAAACCCGGCAGCTGCACTTCGCGGCGGCTTGCCTGTTCGCCGACTCGGCGGAACCAGAAAGCCTTGCCGTTCGCCCTGGAAGCGGCGACCCTGGCACGAAAGGCCTTTGCCCTGGATGTGGCCCAGCAACAATACGAAATCGCCAGGCGGGGCCGACCGGAAGATGAACACACCCGGTTTCTGATCCATCAGGGGCTGGGAGAAATTCTCATGTTGCGGGGGCACTATGACGCTGCCGCCGAAGCGCTGGAGCAGGCGGCCAGGCTGGCATGCGACGAGCACCAGCAGGCAGAGATCGCCTGTCAGCGGGGCCAACTGGCTTTCAAACGCGGTGATATGGAAGCGGCGACGCTGCTGCTGGAAAGCGCCTTTGAAAAGCTTGGCAAATGGATTCCGCGTTCGCCCGTGATGGTGGGCCTGTTGTTTCTGTGGGAAACCATCGTGCAGGTTGGCCATTCACTCCTGCCCGGTTTGTTCGTAGGTCGCAAGCAACGCCATCCCAGCCAGCGTGAATCCTTTGAACTGCATCTGCTCAGCCGTTATGCACACGCCTGCTGGTTTGCCCGCAACAAGGTACGCTGTCTGTGTTTCCATCTGCGGAGCATGAATCAGGCAGAAGGGTACTTGCCCTCTCCCGAGCTGGCACAGGCGTGGTCGGACCATGCTCCTGCCATGAGTCTGGTTCCGCTGACCCGCCGCGGGATTCGCTACGCCAAACGCTCGCTGGCCATGCGCAAAAAGCTGAGAGATACATGGGGGCAGGGCCAAGCGCTGAATTACCTGGGGATTGTGCTGTACTCGGCTGCCAGATTTGAGGAATGCATCAAGACCAGTCGTCGGGCCGTCGAGTTGCTGGAACGCACCGGCGACTACTGGGAAATGCATATGGCCCGGTATCAGATCGCGGCATCCCTGTATCAACTGGGCGACCTGGAAGCCGCCCGCCAGGAAGCCATGGTATTGCACCAGTCGGGACTGGACCTCGGCGATCATCAGGCTTCAGCGATCAGTCTGGATATCTGGGCGCGAGCCGCATTGGGCCAACCCGATAGCAGTGTTTTTGAAACCGAATTGATGCGCCGACGCATTGACACCCAAGGCACGGCCCAGTTGCTGCTGGGCAAGGGCGTACATCTGATTGGTTGCGGAAAAATTGATGAGGCCGCCAACACCTTCAAGCGTGCCTTGCGCATCGCCCGCCCATCGGGTCATCGCAATGTGTATGTGTGGGGCAATTACGCGTGGCTGGCTACGGCACTGCGCTGTCAGGCCGAAAACACGGCGGCCTATCATCCTCAACTGAAAGCCCGCTTGCTGGCCGTGTCGCAAAAATACGCGCGACGCATGCTGTTGTTGTCGTGGCCGTCGCGGCATTATGCGCCGCATGCCTTGCGCGAACTGGCCCTGACCACTGCCATGCAGGGCAACGTCAGCCGTGCCGACCTGTACGTAAAAAAATCGATTCGCATCTGTCGCGAACTGGGCATGGCCTATGAAGAACGCCTGTCACAGCTGGCCGATCGCATTATCAATACCCGCAGCCACACCGCCGAGCAGCACGAACAGCTGTTCGAGAGCACAGAAAACGCCAAACTGATTTTCCCGGCTGGCAACAGCCCCCTGGTCACCCATCCCCTGCAACGCGAGACGGTTTCGCTGGCGGACCGTTTTAACCGAATCATGGTCTCTGGACGTGATATCGCCTCGGGGCTGGATGAAAAGGCCATTCTGGAAAAGGTCGAAAACTCCGCAGCGCTGTTGCTGCGTGGCCAGCGCAGCATGGTGCTCAAGACCACCATGTCCGATGACGGACTGCAACTGGTGGTGGACCGGGAACAGATGCTGGCCCAGGATGAACACACGATTGCCCGCGATGCCATTCACTCGGGAAAAACCATCACCCTGCAAGAGCGTCAACGTGCCGGCATGCGGACCGATGCCTCGTCCCGCAAGTCGATTCTCGCGGCGCCTATCTATGTGCGGGGCAATATCCACTCCTGCCTGCTGATCGTCCATGACCACATTCCCGGTCTGTTCAACAAAACCGAGGAAAAGCTCGCCGACTTTGTCACTACGATTGCGGGGGCGGCACTGGAGAATGCCGATGGATTCGCCAGACTGCAACAACTTAACGACGAACTGGAACGACGCGTCGACCGGCGGACTGCCACGCTGCAGCAACGGGCGCGCGAACTGGGGATCGCCAACAGCCGCCTCACCCAGGTAGCCCGCGACCTGACCGATGCCCAGGAAGAACTGACGGCCGCCAAGGAACGTGTCGAGGAGGCCAGCCAGGCAAAAAGCGAGTTCCTGGCCACCATGAGCCACGAAATCCGCACACCCATGAACGCCGTTATCGGCATGACCGACCTGTGCATGGAAACCGGAGTCGACGAGGTGCAGCGTGGGTATCTGGAAGTCGTCAAATCATCAGCCCGTTCGCTGCTGCGTTTGCTCAACGATATTCTGGATCTGTCCAAGATCGAAGCCAACCGAATGGAACTGGAGTCAATTCCATTCAACGTGCGCCGGGTCGCCGAGGATGCCTGTGATTTGCTGAGTATCAATGCCTTCCAGAAGAACCTCGATATTACCTGCCGCATTCGCCCTGATGTCCCGGCAAAATTGACGGGCGACCCGGGCCGATTGCAGCAGATTCTCATCAACCTGATCGGCAACGCCATCAAATTTACTTCGCGGGGCGAAATCCAGGTCGATGTGCAAACGGTATCGTCACCCGACAAGCAACGCGCGCGTTTGCGGTTTTCCGTTCGCGATACCGGGCCGGGTATTCCCGAAGACAAGGTCGGACTGATTTTTGAATCGTTCCGTCAGGCCGACAGCTCGACCACGCGACGCTATGGCGGCAGCGGACTGGGACTCAGCATTTGCGCACGGTTTGTGGAAATGATGAACGGTCGTATCTGGGTCGACAGCCAGCCGGGCGAGGGAAGCGTCTTCCGCTTTATTGCCGAATTTGGCCCGACCTCCGACGACATTACGCATCCGTGCACGGTGCTGGGCCAGACGACTTTTCATGTATGCATGGATAACCAATTTGCAGCTGCAACCTGTATGGAACTGCTGGGCGAGTGGTATCCGCGAGCCTGCGTCGAACGTGTCAGTCGCCAACAGGCACTGGATTCGCTGGCCGCAACGCCTGCACCATGCGAATACCTGTTAATCGATCTCAACAACGAACCCGAAAATGAACTGCTGATTCAACGCCTCGCAGACCTCGATGAATCGCAAGCTGTAAAGGTCATTGGGATATTTCGCAAGGACCAGCCGCAAGTCATGGATCGCATCGCGGCCTCCCGCCAAATTCAGCTGATTAGCCGCCCCGTGCGGCAACGCTACCTGATCAACGCCATCAATACGCTGGCTGGCCGTTCGAATTCAGGAGGCGAGGATGCGTCGGGGCAATCCCCGGGAACGCCGGCCGAATTGCCCTCGCTGAATATTTTGCTGGCCGAAGACGTCGACTTGAACGCCCAGATCGCCACCAACTATCTGGAACGCATGGGCCACAACGTGACGGTTGCCGAAAACGGACTGGCGGCGTTGCTCGCCTGCGAATCCAACGACTACGACGCCATCCTTATGGATATCGAGATGCCCGAAATGGATGGTCTGGAAACCACACGGGAACTTCGCAAAAAGGAACAGGGGCAGCCGCCCGTTCCCATCATTGCCATGACCGCTCATGCCCTGTCGGAAATCCACGAACAATGCCTGGAAGCCGGCATGGACGATTACATCACCAAACCGCTCGAACCGGAAAAACTGCTGGACATTCTGTGCAAGTTGACCGCCACGGCCATCGATCCTCCGGAAGAGTTTTGACTACAGCGGATTTCAAACCCAATCTGATGATTTGCAGTGGACGAGGTCACGAGTCCTTCCCCGTTAACCCTGCAAAACTGGACTCGTAGCCTCGTCCACTACAACCATGCGTTTTTTTACCGATCCGGCTCAGCTTCCGTTTGATAGAGACGAGCCAGTTGCAGCATGATTCTTTCCAGCTGCTCGTAGTACTGGTCTTCGGTGAAGCGGCTCTTTTTCGCGCGCAACGCTTCCAGTTCTGCTTCCAGTTGATCGCGGCGGGTTACCTGTACGTCCGTCAAACGAGCCGCGCTTTCATTCCTGATGAAAAACACCTGGTTGGCGCGAAGTCCATCCGGGGGCGTACCGTCTTTGGCGACCTGCGTAACACGGATGCCGCGAAACCATTCGCCAGGCGTTCCCAGTCCATCGCCATTGTCTTCGATCATGGCATGCTCGGTGGCCAACCGGGTTTCGGCGCTGTAGAACTCTGCCGTCTTTCCCGCCGCGATAACAAACGCCTCCAGCAGCGACGTCTGGCGATCCTTGTCCAGATCGTTGGCAGGTTCGCCAATGGCTTCGGCCAGATACTGGCCAAACCGGGCGTAACTTGATTCATAACCGCTTTTCGTCGCGGTGACGACGATGCGGTTCTCTCCGGTCAGTTCGCCGACGAAGGGGCCGCTGGCCGACGAGCAGTTGACAATGATCGTCCTGGCTGTCCGCGGCTTGAGCCATTCCTTCAACTGAGCCGCCGAAACGTCCGGTCCGACCAGATTGAATTTGGCGTCCACCCCGTCAAACGTCCCATGTCCAATCAGAACCAGCCACAACTCGGCCTGCTCCGGGGCGCTGGTGTCCTGCAGCCGTTGACGCAAGCGATCCAGCGGAGTTTTGCCGGATTCCGGCATGGCGACGGTCGTGACCTCGAAGTTGGCTTTTCTGGCGGCGGCCACCCATTGATCCGACCAGCCCGCAAATTCTTCCGCGTACTCATCCTGGCCAGCCGCCCCAATGACCAGCACCAGTTGTCGCTTCTCGTCGGCTCGCAAGTCACCGCTGCAGCACAGCGCAGTCAGGATCGCCAGGATCAGGCACCGTATCATGGCAACCCCTTCCAGCGACGCAGTCCCCATTCAAACACAAAACAACCGAGGGCCAGCAAAAAGATCGACAGGGTGTGCCACCACGGACGAATTCGTGTTTCCATCAAGGGCGCCTTGCGTGCCGGCAGTCTGGCCGCAAAGCGATCCAGTTCATCAATTTCGATGACCTCTCCGCCGGTTTGTGAGGCCACCCGTTTCAGGAACTCGCGATTGGGTCGCAATCGACTGAATTCGTCGCTGGCCGGTTCGCTGACCCAGCCGTTTTGCCTGGTGCCAATGACCGAACCATCGGCAGCGCGGGCTTCGACGTTGACTCGATACGAACCGGGAATGCGGGGCACGTAGGTCACGCCAAACAATCCCGCCGCCTCGTCCAGGGGTGTTGCCGTCAGGGACACCTCGGCGCCGTCGGGGCGTGTGACCACGATGGTCACCGCCGCATTATCCAGAGGTTGAAAGGCCGCGTCGTTAACTTGCACACGCAACTGGACCGACAGATTGGCGTCGCGATTCTCGCGAATGTCCACATCCACACGTCGCGGCACATCCGCTACCAGCCAGCGCATCGTTTGCCGCCAGGCTTTCAGCAAATCGTCGTTGCCCTGGTCACTATGCAAATGCCATTTCCAGAAGTCGCCAATCAGCAGGGCTGCGGCCCGACCCTTGCCGAACCGCTGGGCAACCAGCGCCGGCAATGCTTGACTGTCCAGCGTGGACACCGTTGCCATGACACTGGCGCCCGGCTTGATCGCACGCACGGCATTGATCGTGTCAAATCCCGGCATGCCCTCCAGTCGTTGTTGTTCCTCCTCTTCGGTCGATTCCAGTCGCACCCATGGCTGCAACCAGCCTTCGCGTGTCAGGTTCAGCTGGAATCCGGCATCGGCCGGTTTGGCGATCCGGGTGTCAATATAGACCGGTAACAATTCGCCAATCGGCGTACGGTCGTATTTTCCCTGGCGAAACGTCTCCTGACCTCCCAGCATCAGGAAGCCACCACCACGCGTGTTCACAAATTCCTGAATCAGCGCCTTCTGATCCTCGTCAAAAAAACCGGCTTCCACATCATCCAGCACAATCGCGTGATACTCGAACAGTTCCTCAGCTGATTTGGGGAACCCGTCACGCAGTTCCTCGGCATCCCGAGTGCCCAGCCGCACGAGGACTGGCTCGTCAAATCGCTCGGCGTCTTCGTCCTCGTCATTGCCGAATCCACGGAACAGCGGATTGGTCGACTCGTCGCGATGACTGCGAAAAGTGAACTTGGGTTCCTCCCGCGCGATCCGGATCAGTCCCACCAAATCAATCTCGTCGTCTTCCAGCAAGGCGCGGCGGAGGAACTTGAACTCCCAGTTGGGTCGCCCGGAGACATACAAGATCCGGTAGGGTCCCCGGGCGCGGTCGACGAGGATAGCCCGTTCGTTGTTGGCCAGCGTCGCTTCGGAAACCAGTTCCGGATCATCAAAGGCGGCAAACTGGGATTCCGCCGCGGCCCGCATGCGATACACGCTGATCCCAGGCTGTTCCGGTCGCACATTGAACCGCACCGCCATGACCTGCTGGCCATCTTCGGGATAGACCAGTTGTTCATCCACGATTTCGCCGGCTTCATCAAGCAACTGGGTCTTGATCGTTTCATTGCGAAAACCGCTGGTGTCGAGATTCGCGGCAATCGTCACCGGCGCGGCTTCGAAGTTCGTCTGACTGACCGAGAAACCGGAAATGCTGACGTCGGCCTGTGGTTGATCCTTGCCGACAACTACGGGATAAACCGGCGGCAAATCGGCCCACGCGATTTCGCCGGTGCCGGTGTCGGTCGCGTTGCCGTCGGTCAGCAGCAGAATCCCGGCTATCGGCCGGTTACGAAAACGCTGGCCTACGGATTCCAGCGCCGTCACAATCGAGGAGCCCATGCCCTGCGCGTCAAACGACGTGAACTGGCTGGATTCCACTTGCCGGGCAAATGTATAGCGTCGCAGGTCAAACGATTCGTCCAGTGTTTCCTGCCACGTATTGTCGGTCACGATCTTGCGACGCAGCAGTTCCTCGCGTGACTGTCGCTGTCCCGAATCGTGCACCTGCAGTGACTGACTGGCGTCGGCCAGCACCACAAACAGGTTGGCACCGGCTTTGGGAACCTGGCTGGACTGCATCGGCTCCAGCAAACACAAACCCAGCAGTAACACGCCCGCGGCTTTCAGCGTTGCACATGTCAGGCGAACCCACGGCGCAGCGGGACTGCGGGCATAGGACCACAACAACGTGATCAACGCCACGGCACACAGCGCCACAAAAGTGGGCATCCAGTCGGGTGCTGCGAAAAGATCGGGAAAACTCATTCGCCACGCCCCAGTTGTTCAAAGTACTTCTTCACGGCACCTTCGTACTCTGCGGGAACCGGATCGCGATCGATGGGAACCCGCATGTCCTTGCCGCTACGTCTCACCAGTTCCTCGTGCACGCGGTCCTGCAGCTCAACCAGCGGCTCGATGACTTTCAAACGAATCATATCCCAGTTCGGCGGCCGCGAGTGACGTTTGATTTCACGACGAATCGAGCGGGCCTGATCGCGAATCCGGGCGGCTTCGGCCCGTAGTTCGGGATCCGCGACCATCTCTTCGACGTCTCGCAAGCGGTCGCTCCATTCCACGAAATCGTCGCCGTTAAACGGATCGGACCACGTTTCCGGGTCATAGTTGATTTCCGGATCGGCACCCATTGTGCCACGCTGGTCCCGACGCTGGCGATTCTCGCCGCCAGTCAGTGACGGTGGTCCGTCACCGCGTTGAGGATCGCTGCGCTGATCCGACGGATCGCCCTGGCCCGACGGATCGCCCTGGCGGCCTCCTTGTTGTCGGTCTGTATCTTGCTGCTGCGGATCTTCACCGCCGCCTTGTCCAGTTCGATCCGCGTCTTCCGGTTGCCCCGTGCCCGATCCCTCGCGGGAGGGGTCGGATGGTGGTTGCTCACTGCCGCCACCGCTCTGGTTTCGTTGAGGGTCGTTTTCTGCACCGGGCGCAGCGGGGTCTCTTGATTCTGCGGACTCGTCTGTTTGCGGTTCGCCGGCGTCGGCCGTCTCCGCCGGATCGGCCGGTGGTTGCGGATTGGCGCGGTCCGCTTCGCCCTCAGCATCACTGGTCAGGCGTTGCAGTTCGCGATTGGCCCGCCGCAACGCTTCCGTTTCGTCGCCCAGCACCGCTTCGGCCGCTTCGTCGATCCCTTCGCGCATACGTTCGATACCGCGGGCGGCGCGGCGTTGTTCGCGTCGGGCATCGTTGACAAATCCCCGTTCCAGAGACCGCGCCGTCGACTCCAGTGCTTCGGTCGGCGATTCCTGCTGGGTACGGCGATAGGTTTCATATAATCGTTCGGCCAAAATCGGTTCAAACGACTCCGCGTCCTCGATCGTCTCACGCATTTCCTCGCGCAATTGCTCAACGCGTTCACTCTGTCGTTCGAGTCGCTCTTCCAGACCGCCATCGGGATTGGTGTCGGACAACGACGGTTGCTGTGGTTGCTGGCCGACTTCCTGCATGTCTTCGGAGATCTGCTGCTGTTCCTGCTCGATATCCCGAGCCTCGTTTCGCATTTCCCGCATTTGTTCATCGAATCGACCCGATGTGCGATTCTGGAATTCATCCCTCAGTTCTTCGAGATCGCGCACGGCGCGGGCGCCTTTGGCGGCTGCTCGCGAGATATCGCCTTCCTCCAGTGCCTCGCTGGATTGCTGGACGTTGTCACGCACCTGTTCCATTTGCTGTGACTGTTCGCTCATCTGCGACTGGTTTTCGGGACTTTCCATGCGGTCCTGCAATTCCTCGGTGTCACGCAGGATCTGTTGCTGCTCCTCGCGCAGCCGTTTGAGTCGCTGTTCGATCTCCTCGCGCTCCTCGTCCGTTTCGGCAGCTTCCAGGGCCGACTGCAATTCCTGAATACGCTTGTTCAGGTCGTTTTGTCGCCGCGCCAGTTCGCGCAGGCGGCTCAGCACCTGACGGTTCTCGCGATCCTCGGTGGATTCCTGGTTTTGACCCGCCAGTTGTTCCGTCTGATACCGATTTTCTTCGTTGTCCAGTTGCAGCTCCTGCATTTGTTGCCGGGCGCGGGAGCTGCCTCCGCCGCCACCGCCACCCTGTTGCTGGCTGCGAGCGACGCGGGTTTCCCGCGAACGGAATTTCAACAAGGCCTGATAGGCTGATTGGGCCGACGCCAGTGCGTCCTGCAATGCCCTGGGGTCTTCGTCATCCGCCGTGCGATCCAGATGCTCGACCGTCGCCTGTTGAAACTTCCTGACTGGTTCGGCCAGCTGTTGTAGTTGCGGGTCGCTGACCATTTGCAACACCTGTTCGAGTTGCTCGATAGCCGCTTTCTGCGAATCCGAAATCGTGATTACGTCGTCGACAAATTTTTCGCTAACACTTTCAAAGATCTCACGGCGGCTGAGATTCCAGATGGCGTAGACAATCTGCCGCTGCAGATCGGCCAGTTGCATGGCGGGGTCTCCCTGGCCACCTCCGCCGCCACCACCTCCGCCGCCACCACCACCGGGTTGCTGGTCGCC
>CAMYKF010000576.1 GCA_947258905.1 uncultured Pirellulaceae bacterium
CGTCACGGCGCCCAGCAGCGATCCGATCGTGTAACGCAATTTTTCTTCCGGCGCCGTGAGGACTTCGGCCAGAAACTGGTTGGACGAGTAGTAACTGGCGATCAGGATTCCGTGACCCAACAGCGGAAATCGCTCGCGCAGATAAGCCAGGAACCGCTGGTGAAAAGGCGAGTCGCTGGTTAACTCCGACGGGTTTGAAGTTGTATCGTTCATGGGCCGCTTCCGTCCAGCAGCAACCGGGCCAGTGCGACATAGTCGATTTTGGAATTATGCCGCGGATCGACGGGCAACAACTGATCCCTCACGATGACCCGGTCGCAGGGCAGTGGCACAGTGACTTGATTCAAGGCGGCCATCACCCGCTGCTCGATTCCAGCCGCATCACCCGACCCATCGACCACCACCACCCACACTGCCTGGTCAAGTGCACGGTCGGGCATACCGATCGCGGCGACTTGGCGCAAGTCAGGCAAGGCGCGGGCCACGGCCTGCTCAACCAGTTGCGGGTGCACGAGTTGACCATTGCGGCAAATCGTCGAGTGCACACGACCGGTCAGCCAAAACCGGCCGGCCTCGTCAAAATATCCGGTGTCGCCCATGCGATGCCAGACGGCTCCTGTCTGGTCGATCAGTTTGTTTTCGGCGGTAGCATCAGGATTGCGAAAGTAGTCCCGACACACGTGTTCGCCGCTCACCAGCAACTCGCCGATTTCCCCATCGGGCAATGTCCACTCCTGCAGCGATTTCGAGGATATCCTGCCCGGTTCCTTCACGATTTCAATCACGCGAGTCCGCAGCGCCGGCATGGGGCGACCGGTGCAGTAGCCAGCTAACTGATCGTCAAGCCCCAGCCGCTCGCTGGCCGATATGTGCGACACCGGTTCGGCCTCGGTCGAACCATAAGCCACGATGATCTCTGTGGATTCAAAGTGACTTTGCCAGCGACGCAGTTGGCGATCGGATATCGGGGCGCCACCGGTCAGGATGCGTCGCAGCGCCGCCGGTCGTTGGCCGCCACTTTCGAAATGATCGCACATTCGTTCGAGCAACGGTGGAGACACTGTGCAAGTTGTCACGCGATGCCGAATCATCTGTGCGGCAATCTTGCCACCGTCCGCTTCCGCCACACGTTTGAAGTCCATATCCGGCACCACGGACGTAATTCCGGAAACCAGATTGTTTAGTGCGAAAACGGGAAACGTCGGCATGTCAACATCGTCCGCGCGGAACGGAAATTCGCGTGACAGGGCATCATGCTGGGCGCGCAGAAAACGATGCGTGCGATTGGCCCCCTTGGGTTCACCGCTGGATCCGCTGGTAAAGGTGATCAGGGAGGGCTGGTCGGGTTGCACCTCGGTAACGGGGCAGGGTTCCATGTTCAGTTTTAGAATCGAAAGTTGGTATTTGGCTGGCCAGCCAAAAAACGTCTTTCCCGTTGTCACCGTTTTTTTGATCTTCTTGAGTTCCGGTTCCATGCGTCGCAGCAGGTGGCTTTTGCCAATGCCGATAAAGGTCGTCGGTTCGGCAAAGCGGGCAAAGGCGGCCATCTGCCGCGGAGGAATCCACGGATCCACAAAAACAGCCGTCGCTCCGATCGACACCACCGCCAGCAGCGTCATGTACAGGTCGATGGACATGGGAATCATGATGATGGCCCGATCGCCCGGATCCAGTCCGACCTCGCGCAGACTGTTTCCCAGCAACAGCGACCCTTCATGCAATTGTTCAAACGTAATTGTCGAGTTTCGTCGGCTGCCGGGCATGATGATCGCGGGGCGGATGTTGCCACGAGCGAGTTCGTGGAACAGCTGACAGACGTTCGCATTGTCGACGGGATCGTTCAAACGACTGGAAAGTGGCTGCCGGGTGATTGATACAGCACATAGCGTCGCAAAATCCGCGCGACGCCGCCATCAAGTTGCGAGGATACGTTGCCATCACGGATCAAACACAAATTAGCTCGTTGAAAGCCCAGTTCGCTCGTCGCCCGGTATCCGTGATGCATCAGCGCCCCGGCCAGCGATTGACGCCGGTGCTGCGGATGGACGCCAATCGACTTGAAATTCACGGCCCGGGCTCGCGACCGGCTCCACCAAAAACGCAATTTGGCCAGCAGATGGCGCTGGCCACGCATCGACGAGACCGCTTGCCAGTAATCGACGAAGCAAAACAGGAAACCCGCCGGCGTGCCGCTCGGTGACAAGGCAAACCAGACCAGTCGCGGATCCACAATGGATCGAGCCGATCGGTACAGGTTGAAGAATTCGTCGCGTTCAATCTCGTCGAACAGGTATTTGTCTCGAAACGCAGCGAGGCTGATTTGGTAAATCGCATCCATTTAGTCTTCGATTCGCGATATTTTTTTTCCGATCTGGC
>CAMYKF010000577.1 GCA_947258905.1 uncultured Pirellulaceae bacterium
GGGTACCCCGACCGCCTCCCAATATCACCGCGACGACATTGCGCATAAGAATCCTGCTTACACAAAAAGTGAATCAAACGACGCCACAAGTTTAGCAGGATTTCCTCGTTGATTCACCGGTAGTGAAGGACAGGATGAGTACTCATTGTATAGCGGCAGGGCGCAAGCCCTCCGGTAATACAACGATTGGCACCGACCGGAGGGCTTGCGCACTTCCGCTTCTATTGCCGCTAGCGAGGAGCATCCGGGGCCACAGTGATTTCCACGCGAAACGGCTGCCGGCGATAAACGCACTGGCCGGTATCCTTGAGACACACGTAGTACAGCGCATAGCCCTCAATGGCTACGGGATCGAGCGTGATGCGGGGAGGCCGAATCTCGAATTCAAACTGGCGAATTTCGGTCGACTCGACTTCCTCCGGCAACAGACCTTCGACGAGTTGTGCCGACAGCACGCCTTGGTCAACCGCGTTGATCCACAACCGCGTGGACTCCGATTCGTTATTCCATTTGGCGTTGTCGCCCGGCTCCAGCAGCACATAGACCCGCACGCCCTGGCCGGGACGGACCGTTTTGGGCGCAGTAACCACGACCACGTGCATATTCACGAGGTTCTCCGAATCCTCAAGAATCTCCGCATCAGGATCAGGATTGGTCGGGGCCGAATCATCGGGCTCGATCTTGCGGACCGGTTTGGCGATTTCAGCGCCGGTCAGTGGAACCGTCAGTTCAACTGGCATTTCGCCGCGCTCGGTTATCTCCGCGCGAGCCTGTTCGACCCAGTCGTAAAACGGGTACGGTTTGCCGAGGCGCGCTCCGTATTGCTGAATTCGCCGCCGATAAATGTACTGATTGGGGTCCAGCTGGAGGGACCGTGCCCACAGATCGATGGCCTTTTGAAAGTCGGCGGGATCGCCCGAGGCATCGTAGCGGGCGCGATGAGCCACTCCGGCCTCGAAATGCGCCGCCGGATCGTCCGCATGACTGCTCGCCAACACTTCGCCGTAACGATCAAGGGCCGTTTCCAGTCCCTGCGCCCCGTTCCAGAGGAACTCTTCCCGAATCGGTTGCAGAAGCGCATCAGGTTCCATTTCGCTTTGCGAGATGTGTTCGCCTTCGACCCGTTCATTGATCCATTGCGAAATGAAATCGGGATTCGCGGCATGAGAGACCACCGCACCGTCTTCGTTAATGGCAACCGCCAGTGGTACGGCCTTGATCTGCATCAAGTTGAGTGCGTCCTGCACAATCGGCCAATCGAATTGACGCCATTGCTTGTAGAGCCGTGCTCGTTCGGCATGTTGTTCCTGGACAACGCCCAGCACCACCAATCGGTCGTTGGCTACAAATTCGCTTACCGCCTCGTCCCACACGGGGACGACTCGCCGGCAACCCGCTCACCACGATGCAAAATGCAGCAGCAGGACTTTTTTGCCACGCAAGTCGCTCAGCGAAATGGGTTGACCGTCGGTGACCGACGGCAGCTTGAAGTCCGGATGGATCTGGCCGACGGCCACCGGGTATTCGGTTTGGGCGCAGGCAGTGCTGGCGAACAGCGAGAGCAAGACCAGCATGATCAACGGACGTACATTCACGGGTAACACCTTGTGTATGAACTCAATGACAATTGGCATTGTAGCAGGTAACCAGGCATCAAGCGTGCGGACGTCGAGAATCGCAATTCGATTCATCCCGGCAGGCCTGTGCTTTGGCTCGGGTTGGCAAGGGCAAATAGAGATCCGCTGCTCCCGCCCGCCGCAAGCGGCTGGCGGGAGCAGCATCATTTCTCTGGACCTTCAACTCGGCGTAAACGCCGGGCCTTATATCGCGACACCGTCATCGTTAGCTCGCATTTGATTTCAAGGTTCGTGAAAATCACGTCGCAACCTCGTGATCAACCGAGCTGGTGTCGACAGCCCGCTGAAACAACGCTTGCCATTTAACGTAGTAGAGTGCCAGGAAAATCAGGCCAAAAATACCGCACACAATAAACACCTTGTTGGACGGCATACCCATTAACCGAAAGGCCAGAAAAACCAGATTGCCAAGGATAATGCCCACAAACGACAGACAATTCCACAAGCCAAGTGCCTGGCCTCGTTCGTTGTCGGATGAAAATTTTTGGGTCATTGTCTGCAAGGGCACCATGACAAAGCCGGCTAGAAAACCCGTCAGCGACAGCCCCGCACAAACCACACCAAACGTCAAAGGCAGGAATGCCAGCAGAAAAAACATGATCGTGGTGCCAATGGCCCCGAACGGAATCAGTCCAGGCCGAATCCCGTGCCCGGAGACGCGTCCTGCCACAAAATCACCGACGCCAATGGAAATTCCCAACACGGCGAACAGCACGGCGGTTTGGGCCGCCGAGATCCCCAGCAACGCCTTGTAGTCCGGCAGGATCAGCATCGCGATGCCGCCGACGATGAGATAAAAGAACGACCAGGCAATAATCACCGACGCCAGCGCCGTACCGCGGATGTCGCGCCATGTTTCCGAATACACCCGAAAAAACCACGGCTTGAGTTTCAAATCGGAATCCTGCGCGGGCAAGCGGGGAATGCCCCACGCGGCCGCAGCGCCGAGCACGGCCACCACGAGAATCACGACGCCGGGCAGCCACCATTGTGGCGTGGCGTTGGGAAACAGATTCCGGTCCGGTGCATAGGCGTCATAGATCGGACCGCCCACGGCTGCGCCGAGGATGATCGCGATGTACGTAAACATGTTCAGCGTTCCATTGGCGCGGCTCAACTGCGGCCCTTCGACAATCTCCGGCAGGATGCCGAACTTGGCGGGAGTGAAGAACGCACTTTGCACGGAAATCAGAATCATGGCAGCCAGAACGATCCAGACATTGCCCGTCCAGAATCCCCACATGGCGATGAGTGCCACCAGGACCTCCGCCAGCTTGACGTAAATGCAGACGTCACGTTTGCTGTATCTATCGGAAAACTGCCCGGCGAATCCCGAGAACAAGACAAAGGGAATCGACAGGGCCAGCGAGGCATAGGCCTGGGCGCCCTCGCCCAGCAGGCCGGCCCACAAACCGCCGCTGGCCAGGCCAAAGATCAAAACCTGCTTGAGAATGTTGTCATTGGCTGCCGTGAAGAACTGGCAAACATTGAGAAAGATAAATCCGCGTTTATCAGATTTTGATTTCAATGTCGGTTCCGTCTGTTCAGGTGTCCGGAGTTGTCCGTCAGGCCGGGCCTTCGGCGGTGTCAAAACTGTAGTCTTGTTCGGCGAACAGGTCGACATTAGATTTGAGCGAGTGCCATTGCTCAATCTCACTATCGACGCGCGATTCAAGTTTGACGACAGAGACCGCCTCAAGGTCCGTGTCCTCGATCCGCTGGCACCCGGCTGGCGGGTTCTGGATTTGCTGCCCAGCCTGATCGGCTATCGGATCCGCAAGGCGGAACGGGTATTGAGTCGCATCTGGGACGATCATCGCGACGTACACTATTTCCAAAAGGCGGCGGACGCATTCCGCCTGAGAATCAACCCGGCCGAGGGATGGGAAGCTCGCGTTCCCCAATTCGGGCCACTGGTTGTCCTGGCTAATCACCCGCTAAACGGAATTGATGGAATGGCGATCGCTGCCGCACTGTGCCGGAGACGGCCTGATTTGAAAATCATGCTGACAACAACTTTCGATGGCATCCCGGGTATCGAGGACCATGCGATTTTTGTGAATGCCAGCGACGGGCCGAGTGCCCGCAATCGGTCCGAACCGGTTCGCGAGGCGATTGCCTGGCTGAAAGAGGGACACGCACTGCTGTTGTTTCCAGCCGGTCAGGGATCGTATGTGGTGGAAAAGGGACGACGCGAGCCGGTCGACTCGACGTGGAGTACCGGTGTGACCACGTTGATTTCCAAATCCAGGGCCAATGTGCTGCCGGTTTTTGTGAAAGGCGAGCCGTCTCGCGTTTTTTTGGTAACCCGGCGACTGCATCAGGTGTTGTCCACACTGTTCCTGCTGCGGGAAATCCTGGTGCAGGAGGGAACCGAGGTGCAGTTCACGGTCGGCGACGCCATTTCCAGTAAGGAACTTGCCGCACAAGGCGGGAGACGGGAACAGGCGGCGTATTTACGGCAGGTGACCTATGCGCTGCGTGACGCCGGTGACGATGCGGAGAGCGAAGGTTGATTGCAAATTGACATTCTGGTGTCACACGGCCATTTTTCGTCGCCGCGGCTGCCGCGACACCAATTGCCTGCGGTGCTCGGGCTCCACCTGCCTGCTGCTTCCCGCCTCCTGGCTCCTGACCTTACGGCGGATCGTGGCCGCCGGGATGCCACGGATGGCAACGCATGACGCGCAACATGCCCTTCCACATGCCGCGCAGCACGCCGTATTTCTCAATGGCCTGAATCATGTAGTTGCTGCAGGTTGGTGTGAATCGGCACTGGTTGCCGATCAGCGGACTGAGAAAGATCTGGTATAGACGCACCAGTCCAATCACGAGCAAGCCGGGCAGACTGACAATGAACTTCACCAGGGACTTCATGAGCGACGCCGATTCAGCTTGTCGATTCGCCGCGACAGGTAGACCAGCGAGCGGGCAATGGCACGTTGATCCACGGTAGCTCCCTTGCGTGGCCGGACCACGAAATCCCAGCCGACTGGCATGTCGTGTCGGCGTATGCGGAAAGCTTCCCGAATGGCGCGTTTCCAGCGGTTGCGAACCACGGCATTGCCCACACGACGGGAAACGGACAAGCCCAGCCGCGAATACGTATGATTATTTTTGATTCCCTTGACGACGAGGTTCCGGTCGGCGGCAAACAGGTCACTGTTGTAGACGCGGTCAAAATCCGACTGCTGCACCAGACGATCCGTCTTGGTGAATTTGTTGCTCATCTACCACCGGATGTCGGACCGCGGTTCCATATTGTCAACCGATTCGGCAAATGCCTCCAGCAATTTTCGTTGCTCGTCGTTCAAGTCTTTGGGAATTTCGATAAGCAGTTCGGCGATCAGATCACCGCCGGATCCATCGGATTTCTTGACGCCCATGCCTTTCATACGCAGCAAACGACCGCTGGATGAATTCGGAGGAATGGTCAGGGTCACCGTTCCATGAGGCGTCGGCAGATCGACTTTGCCGCCCCGAATCGCATCGGAAATCGTGATGGGTACGGTCACGTGCAGATGGTCGCCTTGCCTGCGAAAATGCGGATGCGGCGCGACATTGACTTTCACAAACAAATCACCGCGTTGTCCGCCGCGGGGCGGCGAGGCGCCTTGTCCGCGCAGCCGAATCCTTTTTCCATCGGCGATGCCGGCGGGAATGGTGATCGTAATGTTTTCCACATCGCCGCTGTTGCGTTGCAGGGATATTTGATGCTTGCCGCCGAGCACCGCCGTGGCGAACGGAATGGTGATCGATTGTTCGATGTCATGTCCGCGCGAGGGTGGAGGAGGCTGGCGTGTCTGGGTGCGCGTGCCGGACGTTTGATAACCACCGCCCGGGAAGCCGCCTCCTGGAAACCCGCCGCCACGCGGACTACCGCCGGGGAATCCACCGCCCATGGTCGCGCCTCCGAACACCTGACGGAGGATTTCCTCGAAACCGCCGGCCGGCATGCTGCCGCCGAATATCTGCTCCATATCCACGTCTTCGGGCATTTGGCCGTGGTAGCCGCCGGCTCGTTCAAATTCCGGACCCAGCTGGTCATAGAGTTTGCGTTTTTTTTCGTCACTGAGCACGTCATAGGCGTGCTGCACTTTTTGAAACTGCTCCTTGGCAGCTTCCTTGTCGTCGGCCAGGTCCGGATGGTGTTTCCGCGCCAGCTTGCGGTAGGCCTTTTGAATTTCCTCGTCACTGGCGCTCCGCGAGACACCTAGCGTTTTGTAATAGTCTTCGGGCATGGAAAGGGCAGGGGGAAGAGTTGCTCCGAGTTTAGTAGCGGCCGCCGCAGGCCTGACTGATCGCCCGAGTCGGTAATGAACTGATCGGTCCTCCGCCAGAAAGGAAAGAATTCCAGGCGGTCAGCAGTGACGGATTCAAGTAACAATCGAGCAGGTTACTTTTTCGCCGACCAGTCGCGGCGCTGGCGTGAACTGGGAATGCCCATCTTTTTGCGGTACTTGGTGACCGTACGACGCGCGACCGGGAAGCCCTCGGCCTTGAGCCGATTGACGAGTTCGTCATCGCTAAACGGTTTGGACTTGTCCTCGTCATCGATAATTTCCTGCAGCTTGATACGGATTTTGTCCCACGCCACATCCTGTCCGTCATCGGTTTGCGTGCCGCCGACGAAGAATCGCCTGAGCGGAAAGATGCCCCGCGGCGTGTCAATCCACTTGTCATCGACGGCCCGGCTGACCGTTGTGACATGCACACCGACCTTGTCGGCAATTTGCTGCATTTTCAGGGGCTGGATGTTTCGCGGGCCCTTGTCAAAAAATTCCTTTTGGTGGTCGATGATGGCCTGGGCCACGCGGGACAGCGTGTTGCGTCGCTGTTCAATGGATTCAATCAGCCACTGGGCGGCCAGCACCTTGCTTTTGATAAAGTCCTTTTCCTCACGAGTAGCCTGTCCGCTGGCCAGCCGCTGCCGGTAGTACTTGCTGATGAACAGCCGCCGGCCTGGGCCTTCGTCCATCCTGACCACATAGTTGCCGTGCTCATCCAGATCCGCCTGCAAGTCCGGTGTCACAACCTGGACGAATTGATCTGCGAAGCGGGCGGCCGGTTTGGGATTGAGCTTCCGCAACTGCTCCCATGCCTGCTGGATTTGTTCGATGGAGTAGCCCGTCGCTTTCTGGATTTGCGGCAATCGATTGTCACGCAAGTCTTCCAGATGCCCGGAAATGAGAGTCTTCAACTCGTCCAGATACGGCAAGTCATCGGTCAGCTGCAGCAACAGGCATTCCTTGAGGTTGCGGGCACCGATACCGGGCGGGTCCAGTCGCTGGATAATGGCCAGAGCCTGCTCGGCCAATTCCAGCTGGGATTCGTCAGCCCCGGGCGGCAACAAATCCCGCAAGGCGACTTTCAGGTAGCCCCCATCCTCGGGAGCCAGCGAGGAAATGATGCGTTCGCACATGCGTTCCAGATCTTCGTCGATATCCGTTTCGCCAATCTGGTGCAGCAAATAATCCTGCAGCGATTCGCCGCGGTCGGCGATGTTGGCAATCAAATCGTGCTGGCGATTAATATCATCCTGCACACGGTTGGAACTGGTGCGGGGTCGCTCGTCAAAGTGTTCGGGGAACTCGTTATTGAGATTCAGCAGGCGTTCGAAGTCATCTTCGTTCTTGCCTGTTTCATCGACGACCAGTTCCTTTTGCTCGACATCCGGACCTTCCTTTTCGGCCGGAGTCGCTTCATCGGGCAGGTTGGGATCCTGTTCCCGCAATTCCAGTACGGGGTTTTCGCTCAGTTCCTGTTCGATGCGTTCCTGCAATTCCGTCAACGGCATTTGCAGAATCTCCATCGACTGGATCATGCGGGGAGCCAGTGTCTGGGTCTGCTTTTGTTGCAGATGTTGACCGAATGTCAGTTTCATGTTCACCTTCGAACGATCCGTGGTACGGCTGAGATCACTTCAGCGCTGTGGGCAAGATTCCTTAAACGCAACAACGGCGTCTGCGGCGCTGCGTTCTCGCCCCGTCTCGCCCCTTCATTATAGGCTGATGAAGGGATTGACGAAGCGACCCGTTGATTTGCCCTGAAAAGACATTGAAAATGTAACATTTTCTGAGGCGGTTTGCTGGCATCCCGGCAAAAAAACAGCTGTCCAGTTGTGCGGGCTGTTTTGTTCAGAGTGGTTGTCGGCCCGAAATGGCATCGGCGAGGATTTCCTTGTTGGTGTATTCAAGGATGCTGCCAGCGGTCACGCCCCGAGCCAGCCGCGTCAGCTTGACATCCTGATCTTGCAAGCGATTGGAAATATGCAATGCGGTGCCATCGCCCTCCACCGTAGGATTGGTGGCCATAATGATTTCCTGAAAATTTCCATCGCGCACCCGGTCCACAAGAGCATCGATGGTCAATTGATCGGGCCCGATGTTGTCCAGCGGCGCAATTCTCCCCAGCAGCACATGGTACAGGCCGCGGTAGGTTGCCGATTGTTCCAGTGCCATCAGGTCCCGCGGCTGTTCGACCACGCACAGCATCGACTGATCCCGGCGCGCGTCCTGGCAAATCTCGCACTGTTCATCTTCGGCCAGGTTAAAGCAGGTGCTGCAGTAACGAACGTTTTTGCGTACGTCGCGAATGGCATCCGCCAGCGCCAGCGCTTCGGATTCATGCACTCGCAAAATGTGATAGGCCAGTCGCTCGGCCGATTTGCGACCAATTCCAGGCAATCGTGACAGCTGCTCGATTACATGAGCGACCGATTCGGTTAGTTCTGCCACAGCTTGCGTCCCGTTTCGTCTACTGCACTGCCGGATCGTCCGGATTGTCCGGACCGGATTCGCCGTGAGACGTGTACCGCTCGATCATGTCGTCCAGCCCGGGCAGGGAGAAACCGCCCGTGACTTCCTTCATGGCGTCGACATGCATTTGTTTCGCCTTGGACGAAGCCTCGTTGATGGCGGCGGGCAACAGGTCCTGGATCATCTCCAGTTCGTTTTTCTCCACCAGCGCTGCATCAATTGTCACACCCAACACCTGGCCGTGGCCATTGACCTCAACCGCCACCATGCCTCCGCCAGCTGAACCGGTAGCGCGTTTCACTTTCAGTTGCTCGGATACTTCCTCGAGTTTGTCAGTAATGCCGTGGGCATTGCGCATCAATGAAGCGATATTGCCGAGTCCGCCAAGTCCCTTAAACACAATGCACTCCAGTTCGATAATCGTTGAGGGGAATACGCTGTGTATTTCCCGAAGTCATTTCCGCGGCCGGGAATCCCCGGTGCGATGTCTGTTCGTCTGCTCTATTGTCGAAAAGCCGCCGAAAAATTCAATTGGAACTTGTCAAAACGCCACTGGCCGGGCACTGGACATTCATTTGACCGTCATTTTTGTTTGCGAGGTGTTTGCACGTCCAGAATTTCAGCATCAAACAGCTCCATGGCCTTCTTTACAAACTCCTGTTGCTCCATCTGTTTGGCCCGCTGACGCTTGCTGATATGCACAGCACGGGGCGCTACGCTGGCGGACTCGACCGGTTGTTCGGCCAGCTGAAAATCGATTCGCAGTTTCTTGCCGGTGGCTTCCCGCAAGGCCGTTTCCAGACGCTGACGAGGTTCGGGCCGGTTGCACATGTCATGATCCATCTTCGACTTCAGCACAACCAGCAGGCGATCATTCTGCAGCTGGATGGAATCGAAATTGGAAGCCGCTTCGGAAGTCAAATCGGTGAATTCGGCCAGCACGTTGTTCCAGGTGGTGGCGAGATTCCCGGGTTCGAGATTGACCTCCGCCGCCAGCGGTCTGGCGGTCCCGGCAGTCGATGGCTGTGCCGGCGGGGGCGATTCATCGACTAGCTCTTTTTTTTTTGCCGGTGTGGCGCCAGTCGTGTTTCTTGTTACCGGTTTTCGTGACGGCGCTGGCATGGTCGTCGCGGCCGCTTGCAACTGTTGAATCATCTGCGGAATCTGATCGATGTCCTGCAGATGGCAACATCGCACGATTGCCGTTTCCAGCAACGTCCGCACCCAGGTACTGTGCCGCACGCGTACCAGCGTCTGATCCAGGACCTGCAACAGCGCGAGAACTTTCTCGACGCCCAGCGAATCGGCCAGCTGTTGCAGGCGTGGCATGTCGTCGGTGGAACTGTGCAGCATTAACTCGGCGCTGCAACCGACCAGGCAAGCCATGGCATCGCGGAACAGCCCCAGTAACTGCTCGAGCAACTGGCCCGCATCCACGCCGCCCTCGATCGACTCGTGCACCCTGGCCAGTGCCGCACCACTGTCTCCGGCGGCAATGGCGTCAGCAATATCAAACACGCATTCGTTGTCCGCGGTACCCAGCAACGCGTGAACTTCCTCCACGGTTATTTTCGACGTGGCGTAGGACAGTAACTGCTCGAGCAACGACTGGCTGTCACGCATCGAGCCGCCGGCCCGCCGCGCGAGCAACTCGAGTGCCTGATCGTCGGCCTCGATTTGTTCGGTGTCGACGATCAAGCGGAGCCGTTCGACAATCGAGCCGGTCTTGATGGGCGGGAAATCAAATCGCTGGCAACGCGACAATACGGTGATGGGTATCTTTTCAGGATCGGTCGTGCAAAAG
Source organism: uncultured Pirellulaceae bacterium (assembly GCA_947258905.1). Lineage (GTDB taxonomy): Bacteria > Planctomycetota > Planctomycetia > Pirellulales > Pirellulaceae > CAJQPP01. Next base: position 10,200 of record CAMYKF010000577.1, read on the forward strand.
ATGAACTTGACGTGATCCGGTGGCTCTTCCAGCGTCTTGAGCAAGGCATTAAAGGCCGCTCCGGTCAACATGTGCACTTCGTCGATGATGTAGATCTTGTATCGGGCTCGGCTGGGCCGCACGTTGGCATTGGCTCGCAGTTGACGAATCTCATCGATCCCGCGATTGCTGGCTCCGTCGATTTCCAGTACGTCGACGTCTTCGCCGGTCGCGATGCTTTGGCAAATATCGCACTGGTCACAGGGCTGCAGCGTGGGCCCGGTCTGGCAGTTCAGGCACTTGGCAAAAATGCGGGCCGAAGACGTTTTTCCCACCCCGCGGGCGCCCGTAAACAGATAGGCGTGCCCCACCCGGTTTTGTTCGATGGCATTCTGCAAAGCCGTCGCCACTTGCGATTGACCGACCAGTTCCGCAAAGGACTGGGGCCGGTAGCGCCGCGCCACAACCTGGTATTTGTCAGATGCCGAAGGACTGGATGGTGAATTCATAAGCCAGGAATCGCTGCCGACTGAGGGTAACCGGGGTGGAAGTATTCTACCGCTTGTGACTGCCTTCCGCCCAGGGGTGGCCTGCGGTTGGCATCACCGGAGACGCAAGCTGGGCGGGGCAGGGGCCAGAGTTTCACAACTTTGGCTACGGCTTGAAACCAGGACAACAGCGCACAGTAGCCGGATTCGCAAGAATTCAGGCCGGATTGCCACTGCTAACACCGGAAGTTTTGCAACTACGGCGGGGTCAAATGGAACGCTGCTCCAAAGAACCAGCGACTGCGAGGAGGGATCAGGAAGGGTGGGGCAGAAGAAGGGTGGGCAGAAGAAAAGGAGGCTGTCGGCCAGAGGGCTCCGCACAAGAGTACCCCGCTTATGGCTGCTCCATGTTTCAGGCCTGACCCGTTTCACGGCTCCCCCTCACGGAGCCCACTGCCCGACAGCGCAAATCTGACATCAAGTTTTACGTGCCGGGGCCAGATTCGTCAAACGCACGTGCCGTCAATTGCCGGGGCTTGAGAAGTGCATGTAGTCCGCC
>CAMYKF010000578.1 GCA_947258905.1 uncultured Pirellulaceae bacterium
GGCGCTAGCCTCGGGTTTCGACGTGAAACGGCCCCTAAAAGACCCGACGCTAGCGCGTTCGGCTCAGTTTTTGAACGATTGAATTTTGGTTTTGACTGAGCCAGTTTCGATCCGGAAATCGCATTGCCCTGTAGAGCCTGATTGACGGAGTTGGTGATGACCGCCAAAAACCCCACCGCGGATTCCATCTTTTGCATTGCGCAGGATATCCAGTCGCCGGAAAAGCGCAAGCAATACGTCACGGAAGCCTGCGGCGACGACGACGAGTTGAAAAAACGCGTCCAGCGTTTGCTCGCTGCCCACTTCCGCCTGGGTGATTTCATGCAGTGGGCCTTTGACGACTCGGAAGAAGCAACCGAGGCGGGCCATGAAGACGATCTGCTGACACGATCGATTGGCCCCTACAAATTGCTGCAGGTGATTGGCGAGGGCGGCATGGGCACGGTCTACATGGCCGAGCAGACCGAGCCGGTGCAGCGCCGCGTGGCGCTCAAGCTGATCAAGACCGGCATGGACACACGGCAGGTGGTGGCGCGGTTCGAGGCCGAGCGTCAGGCTCTGGCCGTGATGGACCACCCGAATATTGCCAGTTTCCATGATGCTGGTGTGACCGGGGACAGGTCCCTTTTGTGCGAAGCACCCGCAGGGCCTTCCCGGCAAAAGGGACCTGTCCCCTTCGCCTCAGGCCGTCCCTACTTTGTCATGGAACTCGTCAAGGGCCACCGGATTACCCAGTTCTGCGATGATCAGAAACTGGATACCGAATCGCGACTAAAACTGTTTCAGCAAGTCTGCCATGCCGTGCAGCATGCTCATCAAAAAGGCATCATCCACCGCGACATCAAGCCATCCAATGTGCTGGTTGCCATGTACGACGACCGGCCGGTGCCCAAGGTGATCGACTTTGGCGTTGCCAAGGCCACCGGCGAGCAGTTGACCGAAAAGACGATGTTCACGCGGTTCGGTCAAATCGTGGGGACGCTTGAGTACATGTCCCCCGAGCAAGCCCAGTTCAACCAGCTGGATATCGACACCCGCAGCGACATCTATTCGCTCGGCGCGATTCTCTACGAACTGCTGGCCGGTGAGCCTCCGTTCGAACGCGAGAAGATCCGCAACCAACCACTGGACGAAACCTTGCGGATGATCCGCGAGGAGGAGCCGACCAAACCCAGCACCAAACTCAGCGGCACCGCCCGCTCCGCCAAGGTGGCATCCAACCGCAAGACGTCGGTGGAGAAACTCGGTTCCACGCTGCGTGGCGATCTGGACTGGATCGTGATGAAGGCACTCGACAAAGACCGCTCGCGGCGATACGAAACCGCTAACGGATTGGCACTGGACATTGGGCGTTACCTGTCTGACGAACCGGTATCTGCCACGCCGCCATCAGCTGTCTACCGACTGCGCAAGTTCGCTGTGCGCAACAAGGTTGGTCTGGCGTTTGCAAGCATCGTTGGAACTTTCCTGCTTGCGGGCGTAGTCGGATTGCTCATTAGCAACAACTTGCTCGCCAAGAGTGAAAAAAAGACCGTGGCTGCATTACAGAAGGCCAACGAAAATTTCCGGGAAACGCTGAAGGCGAACAAGCGCACTGAAACAATACACAATTTCATTCTCGACCGCGTTGTGCAGTCAGCCAAACCATCCAGCGAGTTTGGATCACGGGAAATTACAGTTCGTGAATCGCTGTTGGCTGTCTACCAACTCATTGATGATCATTTCCGCGATGATCCAATTTTGAGATCTCATGTCAAAGCCCAGTTTGGTGAATTTCTGTCTTCCATCGGTGAATATGAATTGGCCAAAACCGCGCTGGAGAATGCTTTAGCTGTGTTCTGCACCGAACTTGGCGACGAGAACACCTATTCAATTGAGGCCCGGCTGGATTTGATCGATGTGTATCGCGAGTTGGGCGAACTCGATACTGGATTGTCAACGTCCTTGACGTCAGTCGCAATTACAAACGCCCATTGCGGCGAGTTGCATCGCGACACAATCCGTTCGCTATTTCGCCTCGGGACGATCTATTCCAAAAGCAGACAGTTGCCGGAAGCGATCGAAACACTCAAAGACGTTGCTGACCGAAGCCACAGGGCCGGTTTTTCCGATCTGGAATCGTTGTCAATCATGGAACTCGGCAACGTGTACTTCTATCAACGTGATTTCGTCAGAGCAGAGTCAAACTGGCAGGATGCGTTAAACAAGTTCGGCGATTCCGCAGATCGCTCAAATATCTTGTTGACCAGAAACAACCTGGCAAAGCTTTATTGGTCAACCGGCCGCCGCAGTGACTCCTTGGATTTATCCCTGGAGGTCGTCGAGGGAATGACCGACGTCTATGGTCCTGAACACCCGCACACGATCTC
>CAMYKF010000579.1:0-1044 GCA_947258905.1 uncultured Pirellulaceae bacterium
AGTTGGTCGTAGACTTCGCCGACCAATTCGGCATTCACGCCGGTTTCCGCATTGTCATGAGATTCTGTGCTATCCGGCTCGCTCACCACTGCCACCCCGTGCGATTCGCAACGCTACCGATTTGGGGCTCGCCAATGTCCCCAGGTATTAGTCGTTAAAGAAGACGAAATCATCATCCCAGGCATTGCGATGGCAATCAATGCAGCTGGTTACCTTACCGGCAAAGGCAATTTCGCCTGTTTTACCCAGGGCCTTGGCGACTCGTCCGTCGGGCAGGAACGTCGCGTAGTACCAGTCACCATGACGGGGGTCGAATCCAGCGGCACGTTGCATCACGTTGATGGAAATCAGTCGGTGATCCTGACTGTAGTTTTCGACCACCAGCACCGATCCGTCGGCCGGTTCCTCCGGCTGGCTTGCCGCCGTCCGATTCACATACGTCTTCACGAATTTGCCGTGGGGGGAGTCTGCGGGGCGAAAGTTACCGTCACCGGCGGGTACATCGGACCAGTGTTTGTAGCTATTGTGTTGCAGCCATTGCCAAAGCTGTTGATGATAGGGTGAGCCTTCTTCGCCGCTGGCGCGGGCACAAACGAGAAAGCCAGCGGCGGCAATCGCCACCAACGTCACGGTGCAGCGCAGTTTTCCGTCCGTCATGGGTCAGCTCCCAGAGTTCAAATGGCCTCACGTGCACCTTGCGCACCCAACGCCCGGTGACTACCGGCGCTTGGAGCAGCCGGTTGGTACCATTCTATTTTGGACTCGCCGAGGGAGCGTGCGGTAATCTTTCTCGGTCAAGCCGAACTTGGTAGGGCCGGCACCGGTCCTGCCAGTTGTGCCGGCCCCACGGGACAGCTGGCGGTTTCGATTTGACGAAACGGTCAGACCGATTAGCGTGGAGCTAAGGAGGGCCCACTGTTTTCGTGCGTGTCGAAGCGGCGTGGAACCGCAGAATCAAGTCGCCCGCCCAAGCATGTGTGACAGCGATCCGCTCGACAGGCCGCAGCAGCCATTTCGAAAGGAGCCGACCATGCGTCCGACCCA
>CAMYKF010000579.1:1111-3480 GCA_947258905.1 uncultured Pirellulaceae bacterium
GGCGACCTGTTATTGGGCGGAGCTCGACTACGAAACATTCAGGGCGAATTGCACGAAGTGCCCAATCAAGACGATGACTTGTGGACAGGCAGATTTCGCATCGAACCATGCCAAGGCACGTTATTCGAGCTGGGTCGCCCCTATCTACTCCAGCTGGCGGACGGGCGCTGCGGCCGTGTCATGGTGTCGTCCATATCGGCGGCGGACCGACTTGCGTCCTCGTTGGTCGTTGAGTTCGAATCGATTCAGTGATCAGCCATTACAGCCGATCGTCAAGTTGATTCGAATTGTCGCCGCTCGCGATTCTTGCGGACGCTGTTTCCGGCAAACACCCGACCGTTCATCGCTACGTACACGCCAGCGGGCTTGCTTTGCAGAGCGCCCACGGCGCAGCCGATGTTGAATTCGGCATCGGTGATGCGAAACCGAGACGGCTTCATGGAGCCGGTCAGGACAATCGTTTTGTGGGGAATCCCGATCAGATAGCGGGCCGTTTCGGTCATCGTGTCCGTGCCATGCGTGATCAGGAACAGCGAGTGCGGCGATGCCACAACTCGCTTCCGCAGCAGCTCACGATCCTCGTCCGTCATGTCCAGGCTGTCTTTCCGCATCAGTGACTCGATTGTGTACGAAAAGCCGACGGCCGTCTCCCGAAAGATGGCATCAATCTGCGGCTCGCCCACAGAGTAATCACTCGTGGCATCGAAATAGACTTTGTCAATCGTACCTCCGCAGGAGAAGATCTGGATGTGCAGCTGACCATCGCTCATGGTGAGACCGTCGAGGGCAAAACACTATTTTTTGTAGCCGTTCGCATCGCGTTTTGTCCCTATTTTGAGGCTTGCCGCTACATGTCACAGCGACTCGCTGTAGACGCTTCCAGTATGCAACGAGTGTTATAGCTGGCCGTGTGCGGCAACGAAATCGGGCGGGCCAACGGGCGCGGCTCCCAGCGTACGCAAGTCAGGAGTTAAACAAGAGCGGCTGTTGGATTAGAATACGCCGCTTGACAGAGAACTTGGTCGGCGACTGTGACCCGAATTCGCCGCCGCTTCTAGCAACACAAGGACCCTCACGTGCTACGCACTCACACCTGTGGTGAACTTACGATCGAACAGAACGGCAGCCAAGTTGCGCTGTGCGGCTGGGTTGATAGCCAGCGAGACCACGGCGGTACGCTGTTCGTTGACTTGCGCGACCGGTACGGAAAAACGCAGGTGGTATTTGGTCCTGACTGTGGCGAGAAAGTTTTGGCCACTGCCAAGGCACTGCGCAGTGAAGATGTCATTCAGGTAGTTGGTGAAGTCGCGCCACGACCGGAAGGGACGGTCAATCCGAAACTCAGGACAGGACAAATAGAAATCCGGACACAACAGCTGAAGTTGCTGAACAAGTCCAAGACCCCGCCGTTTACTCCCGGCCAGGTCGAGCTGCCCGGTGAAGACTTGCGTTTGAAGCACCGCTACCTCGATCTGCGCCGGCCCGAGATGCAGGAGATGCTGGTTCTCCGTGATCGAATCACGAAAGAAATTCGCGATTACATGGAGGAGCACGAGTTCATCGATGTCGAAACGCCGATTCTGGGCCGGAGTACGCCGGAGGGCGCGCGGGACTATCTGGTCCCCAGCCGTGTCCAGCCGGGCTGCTTTTATGCGTTGCCGCAATCGCCACAGCTTTACAAGCAGATACTGATGATTGCCGGCTATGACCGGTACTATCAGATCGCCCGCTGTTTTCGCGACGAAGATTTGCGTGCCGATCGCCAGCCAGAGTTTACGCAGCTGGATGTGGAAATGTCGTTCGTCGAAGCAGACGACGTGATCGGTGTCATCGACGGTTTGATGCAGCGGTTGGCCAAGGACATCTTGAATCTGGACATTCAACTGCCGTTGCCGCGGATGACTTACGATGAAGCCATGCGTCGTTTCGGGCACGACGCGCCTGATTTGCGGTACGGCATGGAGTTAGTCGATTGCACCGATCTGGCTGCCAAGTCTGAGTTCCGCGTGTTTCAGAGTGTGGCCCAAGGTGGCGGATTCGTGCGTGGTTTGAACGCCAAGGGAGCGGCCGACAAATACTCGCGGCGGTTGATTGATGAGCTGACCGAGTATGTCCAGCAGGATTTTGCAGCCAAGGGGCTGGCCTGGTTTAAGGTCGCTGCCGACGGGAAGCTGGCCGCACCGATTGCCAAGAATTTTGAACCGTCGCAGCTGGCAGAGATTGCCGAGCGGATGGATGCGGCCAGCGGCGACCTGTTGCTGTTTGTCGCCGACGAGTGGGACGTCACCTGCAAAGCACTGAACGGATTGCGGCGGCGACTGGCTGGCGAGCTCGAGCTGTTCGATCCGACGCAGATGCACTTCTCATGG
>CAMYKF010000580.1 GCA_947258905.1 uncultured Pirellulaceae bacterium
AATGCGTCCTTGTGGAGTTGAAAGTAGCGAAAGCCTACGACACACGCGACGAAGCCCAGCTACTAAATCAACTCGCTAGCACCGGTCACAAGCTTGGGCTGCTGATCAATTTTGGAAAGGAGCGCGTCGATTTCAAGCGAATGGTCCGTTGATCTAAATCCATCTCTTATCCGTGCCATCGGTGCCATCCGTGGCTCAATTAACATTCCTTGTTCGATATTCTGCGGTTCCTTATTCACCGACGGACCGGTTGCAGGGATTCGGAAATCGCCTGGGCCTTGCGGGCCAGTTGCACGAATTCACCGCGTAAACCGCTGGGGTCGCCATCGACACTGCCTGCACCGGTCTCCACGATCCAGTCCCAGTCCAGCGAGCCGGCGAATTCGGATTCCCTCAACAGCATGCCAAAGGCGGCAACCGCCGAGGCAAAACGGAAATCGCTGGCGGCTGCGTCGAATTCGGTGATCTCGGGCCGCTTGAGTTCACGCGTGAATTTGGTGCTGGTGTCCTCGTCCGGCAACTTGTAGCGCAAGTCCACGACCAGCATGGTGTCCGGGTCGGCATCTTCCGAAATCACGGTATCGACGAAACGCGAATCGTTGGCTGTACGCGCGGGAGATTCAGCACCTGCCGGCACGATTTCGTACAGCGCCGTGACACGATGACCGGCACCGATCTCGCCAGCGTCCTTGGTGTCGTCGTCGAAGTCCTCGGTGGCCAGCATGCGATTTTCGTAACCGATCAGGCGATAGGCGGCGACCTGAGCCGGATTGAAGTCCACCTGAATCTTCACGTCCTTGGCGATCGTAAACAGCGTCGCACCGACTTGATCCACAAGCAACCGGCGGGCTTCCAGAATCGAATCGATGTAGCCGTACACGCCGTTACCCTTGTCGGCCAGTTTTTCCATCGTCGAGTCCTTCAGGTTGCCCGAGCCGAATCCAAACACGCTGAGGAAGACGCCGGACGCTGCACTTTCTTCGATCAAATCAACCAGTTGGCTTTGGCTAGTGACGCCGACATTGAAGTCGCCGTCAGTGCACAGGATGACGCGGTTGATTCCATTGTCGATAAAGTTTTCGCGGGCGATACGGTAAGCCAGTTCAATGCCCTGGCCACCGTTGGTCGACCCGCCGGCCTGGAGTTGTTCCAGCGCGTCAAGGACTCTGTCTTGCTCGCCAGCCGAAGTCGACGGCAACACCAGCCCCGACGCTCCGGCATACACGACCATGGCCACGCGGTCGTCGCCGTTGAGTTGCCTGGTCAACATGCGCATCGCTGATTTGACCAGCGGCAATTTATTCTGGTCGTTCATCGAGCCGGACACATCCAGCAGAAACACCAGGTTGCAGGGCGGCCGGCGCTCCATTTCGATCTGACGGCCTGCCAGAGCAATGCGAACCAGGTGATGCGCGTCGTTCCACGGGCAACTGGTGGCATCGATGGAGACAGAAAACGGATGGGAGGATTCGGGTTGCGGATAGTTGTAATCGAAGTAGTTGACCAGTTCCTCAATGCGGACTGCGCCGGCGGGCGGCAGGCTGCCGTCATTGAGGATACGCCGCACGTTGCTGTAGGAAGCGGTGTCGACATCGATTGAGAAAGTCGATTGCGGATTGGCCATGACGTCGAGAAAGTCGTTTTCCACGATTTCGTCGTAGGCTTCTGTATTGAATTCGCGTTCGGATTCCGCGTCCTCATCATCCATAACCATCGTGCCGGGCATTTCACTGGTTGGTTCGGGTGCGGCTCCGTCGTAGCTAAGGACGGTTCCCGCAGAATGCCGATATGCCTGGCCGCGTTGCATTTCGCCGCCCGCCGCAGCCGTCTCCGATTTGGATTGTTTCAGGTCTGCAGGGCCTTCGGCGCATCCCACGCAAACCAGCACCAGTGAAATCAGACCAAACAACTGGATCCACGAAGCGAGTTTCACGACCTTCTCCTCTGCGAGCTACGAGTGACTTTTGCCTGATTCTTTTACGAGTGGGGCGGGCGAGAAGTTCCATCAGTTGTCGAAAAAAACACAGAAAAACTGGCCGCAGGAAGTCTCGTGATTGACGTGACCCGTATCTCAAGCGGTCCAAAGTCTCACGAGGATCTTGCGCGTTGTTGTTACCTCTCCCATGATTGGGAGAGGTCAGGCCCCGCTTTCAGCGGGTCCTGGGTGAGGGTTGACGGACTGGATCACGATTCATGTGAACAGATACAAGCAAATCGATGCAACGCTCCCCCGCATCTGGCTTTCGCCCGGCGCGCCGGGATTCTTCCCCGCGGGGGAGAAGGAACTGATAAATGCGCAACGACCTCTCACGACTTTGGCTACAAAAAACACTGTAGCAAATCTCGTGAGAGATTTGA
>CAMYKF010000581.1 GCA_947258905.1 uncultured Pirellulaceae bacterium
GACCTTGGACCGGTGCGGATTGATAGCCAGGTAATCCGTAATCGACTCGGCCATGGCATCGTCCTTGAAGCACTGGGCGGCGTAAAACTTTTTCATCATTTCGCCGTTGTCCGTGCCACCGTGACCCTGCATCGATTCCTGGAATTTTTCCCAATACGAATCCTCCGGTGCATAGGTGTTACGGGGCATGAAGTCCCGGTCAGCCCTCATTGGCGTTGCACCTTTGGCGATCGCGGTTGCCAGCCGACGAGGCACGTTACCGGCCAGGATCGGTAACTGTTCTGATTTGGCCAGCTCGACGATGGGCCGGTAATGTTTGGCGTAGTTATTCCAGGGACGCGAGCCGGCCAGAAATTCCTCTTCGCTGATTCGTCCCGCCAGATAATCGTTGACCACTCCCTGCACATCGCGTTCGAATTGCTCCATCGAGATCACGACGTCCACATTCTGTTTCAGCAAGGCCTGGATGACCTGCAACTGAAATTCATGCCCCGCGTCATTGTCGTGTTGTTCTCCGAGGAAAACGACATCGTAGTTGATCAGGTCCGCAACCAGCTGTTCGATGGTCACCGCGTCCCGGGTTTGCGAGTTCATGATCGACGGCTCGCCGTTGATCGTTTCCTGCACTTCCTGAGCCGATAGGGGAAGTGCCGCCAATCCCGCCAAAAACAATACCGCCATCCACCGTACGCAAAGCATGATACGACCTGAAGTAAAATCGAAGTTTCCGAAAAGGCTATGATAACCTGCCGCATGTATTGGGTGTGGCAACCGACGCCCGCAATTTTTAACCGCCGCTAATCAGCGGATTTCGCAAAAATATTGCATCTCCAGCCGGACGGCGGGGGTACTGAACTGGTCGGACCCTAAATGCCATGAGGATTTATCACATGCACCGTACTCAAATTGCCGTCTTCGCCTGGTTATTGCTGGGCGCCGCCCCGGTATTCGCCTGGCAAATCGATGACTCCACGCTGGCTTCCCGTATCGACACGTGGGTCGCTCCATTTGTGGAGGCGGGACACCTTTCCGGCACGTTGCTCGTGGCCCGCGGTGACGAGATCCTGTACGAGCAGTCGTGGGGGCTGGCCGATCGCGAACAAAAACGCGGCTTCACGCCCGACACGCCTGCCTGCATCGCCTCGGTGACCAAGCCGGTCACGATCATTATGGCGGCGCGATTGATCGCAGACGAAGTACTTGCCCTGAACGATCCGGTTTCGAAATGGCTGGACGACTTTCCCGCTGGCGACCAGATGCAGGTCCGGCATCTGTTGTATCACCGCTCGGGCATCCCCCATCGTCTGACGAAACCGGACGAAGAGAACGTTCCGCGCACGGCAGCCGACATGGTTGAGTTGGCGCGGGCCATGCCGCTGGATTTTGAGCCCGGCAAGGGATATCAATACAGCTCGGGCGGCTTCGCAGTGCTGGTGCGTGTGCTGGAACTGGCTAGTGGCAAAAGCTATGAGCAGTTGCTGGGGGAAATCGTGCTCGAACCCCTGGCAATCACTGACACCGTGCACCCGGGACCCGGTGTGGAAGTGGCGAACGCGGCCCGCAGCTACACCTGGTCAGCCGACGGTCAAAAACGGGCTGCCGACATGGACTATTCCTTTTTGATCGGTGCCGGCTCGCTGTTTTCGACTCCTCGCGACTTGCTGGCCATCTCCCGGGCCCTGGTCAAGGACCAGTTCAGCCAGCAAGCCAAACGTCGTTTGCTGCGGGGCGGCAAGCTGGGCTGGAACGGAATCACCAATCATTTCCGGGCATGGCTGGAATATGATGCGGACACCGACCTGACGATCGTCATGGTCGCCAACCAGATGACCGGCGCCAACGATCTCGTGCGTCAGGTCGTACCGCGTATTGCCGCGGGCGAGCAAGTCGAACTGCCCACTGTACCCCGGCCCGAATTCGTCAGTTTGCCGGCCGAACTGCTGGGCCGCTACGCCGGCCAATATGAAATCGCAGGTAGTCCCATGCCGCTGCGAGCTCGCGATGGCGCGTTGTTCGCCAATGACTGGATCCTGTTGCCGACCTCCAGAACCACATTCCATTCGCCGCAGGACTATGGCAGCGTCACCGTGGTCATGGAAGATGGCCAGCCCGTTGCGCTGGACTGGTCCGGCATGCAGTGCCGGCGACTGGGCGAACTGGAGGATTGAACTGAATCGGGCGCAGCATGCGATCGCCGCAAACCTGCAGCCGATGGATTACACTGTGCGGTAAAGTGATACGCCAGTTTCTCCCGAAAGATCGCTCTTGAGCACCGTCCAGGGAAAACCCGCCGGCAATGAGCGGCCCGGCTTCCGTCGCAGTCTTGGGCTGGTCGACGGCATCGCGATCCTGATCGG
>CAMYKF010000582.1 GCA_947258905.1 uncultured Pirellulaceae bacterium
CACCGGCCGTCGTACAACAACACGCTCATCACGGAAGGACGTTTCAATAACCGGTTTCTCCTCAACCACGTCTTCCTCGCGCAATTCCGTCGTGGTTTCCCAGCTGGTTTCCACATACGTCTGTTCGCGAAAGGAGGTTTCCGTTACCGGCTTGAGCACCGTGACACGCTCTTCGCGAATCGATGTTTCGGTGACAGGTTTCAGCACCGAGTAACGACGCTCGCGTTGTTCGGTGGTCCACACCGGTTTGTACGTCGTCGAGCGTTGCGTCTGGTACTGAGTCTCCATGACCTCGCGATACGTCGTGACCGGTTGTTGTTCGTAAATGGTTGTGGGCAACAACCGGTATTGCGTGCACAGTCCTTGAGCTGCCAGATCACTGGTTGCGACCAGGATGCCTGCCAACGTCAACGCGGAAATCACAAGCGTTTTCATTTCTTTTTGTCCGCCTGGAATCGGGTGTGGATTCGTTACTCGAAGCGGTTGCGCGAAGCCTTCTGCAGACCGCGACCGCCAGCCTCAGGCACAAGTTTGTGGGAATTGCCCGAGGGATGCAAACGTTTTATCGCTCCCAGTCCAGATTAATCAGGCTCAAATGTTCGCACCGCAACCACTTACGGATTTTCGTGAACTTTTTCGGCTTTTCCGGGTTGTAGCGGTCGCACACACGGCAAATTCGACGCAACATAATCAGGCATCGGAGGTTGCGACGCAACTTTACCTAACCGAAAAAGCTTGACAGCAAGTCGCTTAACGATCCGCTACCATCCTGGTCATGCTGCGATTCATCGAATCTTTCGCCACCACCGCCGAGAACCTCGCCGCCGACGAGCTGCTTGGCGACCGCTCCGAGGCAGCCGGGCAGCCGCAGGAAGTGCTGCGAATCTGGGACAATCCGCAGGTCGCCGTGATCCTTGGACGCAGTTCCCGGATGCAGCAGGAAGTCAACACGGCATGGTGCAAAGCTAACGGGATCCCGATGTTTCGACGCAGCAGCGGCGGAGCAGCCGTGACCATTGGACCGGGTTGTCTGTTGTATGCGGTGACTCTGGATTACCGCCTGCGACCGGACTTGCGCATGATTGATCGGGCCCACCAGTTCGTCATGCAGCGACTGGCAAGCGCCTTTGTTCGTCACCAGATGCCCGTGGAGTTTCAGGGCACTTGCGATCTGACATGGCAGGGCCGCAAGTTTTCCGGCAACAGCCTGCGGTGCCGCCGCCATAGTCTGCTGTATCACGGCACGCTGCTGTACGATTTTCCGCTGGAGATCCTTGCCAACAGTCTGGGCCGGCCACCGCGTCAACCCGATTATCGCCAGCAACGCGGGCACCGCGAATTCGTTACAAATTTGCCGATGACACGCGAACAACTGATCGAAGTTCTGCAGGATGCCTGGCCAACCACGGCGCCGGCCGAGGCACTGGATGCGAAGTCCGTCCGCGAGTTAGCGCAGGAAAAGTACTCCGATCCAGCGTGGACCGGCAAGCTGTAACAATGCCAAAGGGCCAAACGGCCAAATGACTCACCACGTCAATTCCATCTGATTGACGATTTGCCGGGCGATTCGTTCGATCACTTCCTGCTGGGCCGATGTCAGCGACTGGCCGCCTTCGGGGATAAAGTCCACCTCGCGGGTAATGCGAATGACCTGGCGGTTGGTGAGCGGGATACCCCCCCGATCCGTCCAGGTGACTTCGACGCGCATTTCGTATTCGATCGCCCGCGGATCGTCGTTGGCCGACTCAATAATCGTGCTCTTGCGCTCGCGTCGAATCCTTGCTGACAGGATACTGTCGGCACGGCCGGCCGTCGTAACGATGAACGGCGTGTTGAGTTCGATTTCCTTGATCACCGCTTCGGTCAATCGCTGGCCGAGAAAGCGGCGGAATGAGTCGGACTCGACCATCGGCACATGCACCGAACGAATCTCAAACCGGTGCATCGTGGGAGCACCAAACTCGTACGCCTGACAACCGGCCAGTAGCAGAATGGCGGCCAGCAGCAGGGCAGGGCGGCAAAGCAGTCCTTGGGGCATGTTCACTCGCGGCGTTACCGCAAAATCGATTCGTTGTCGCCGGGCGTGATCAGGGGCTTGTTGCGTTCCTTGACCGGGAACAGGTTGGCCAGCCACGGCAGCTTCTGCGAGGGCACCGCGGGCAATCCGCCGAGTGCCGCGATCCGTTCCTCGGCACCGGATGCCAGTCGCGAACTGCCGTACTCGTCAGTGATTCGAGCGTAATGGAATTTGGCGGCGCGGTTCTCACCACGGTTTTCGTAGTAGTTGCCGATCGTCCATTCGCGTTCGGCCAGCAGATCGTCGATACGACCAGCCTCGGCCCTCAGGAACTCACGC
>CAMYKF010000583.1 GCA_947258905.1 uncultured Pirellulaceae bacterium
GCTTGATCCTCAAAAATCTCGTTAAACGGTATCGTTCCCTGGGCGGCGAACTCAAGTTGCGCAAGGGGGTCAAGCGAATTTGCGTCGAGGACGGACGCGCCCAGGCCGTCCAGCTGGACGACGGCGAGTTCATCTCCGCCCGCCGCGTGCTTTCGTCAGCCGGCCGCATCGAAACACTAAGAATGTGTGACGACGTCAGCGAAGTTGACCCGCGGCAAATCGGCCAGTTGACCTTTGTCGAGTCCATTTCCATCCTCGATCGCCAGCCAGCGGAATTGGGAATGGACGAAACGATCGTCTTCTACAACGACAGCGACACGTTTCACTGGAAACGACCCGAGAACGATCTGTGCGATGTGCGGACGGGGGTTATTTGTTCGCCCAACAATTACCTGTATGCCGATGGCCAGCAACTGGACGATGGAGTCATCCGCATCACATCGATTGCCGAATTTGTTCGCTGGAATGATCTGGATGAAACCGGTTACCGCATAGCCAAGGCTCGATGGTACGACCTTGCGGTGGAGTCCGCGGTGCGGTTCATCCCCGATTTCCGCAGCTACGTGATTGACACCGATATGTTCACGCCGACCACCATTCGCCGATTCACGTGGCACGACAACGGAGCCGTCTACGGGGCCCCCGACAAGAAACTGGACGGGACCACGCACCTGGACAACGTCTTCCTTTGTGGCACGGATCAGGGCTTCGTCGGCATCATCGGGTCGATCATGAGTGGCATTTCGATTGCCAACCAGCACTGCCTGCGGGATTAGTATTTCGCGCAGAGTTCCATTTAACCTCATTTAACCTGTAGCCGAAGTTGCAAAAGGTTATTGCGCTTTCTTTCCGTTCCTTCTCCCCGCTCGGCTGAGCTCACGGCCGAAGCCCGCGGCGGAGAACCCCGGCGCGCCGGGAGACGGCCGGATGAGGGGGCAGAAGCGACATTGGTTTGCCAATTTAAAAGTATCGCAGCGATCAACCCTCACCCGATCTTCGTAAAACGAAGATCGACCTCTCCCAATCATGGGAGAGGTAACAATACGCAAGATCCTCGCAAGACCTCGGGTGATTGAGGTGGCAGATGGGCCGATTCCTGCGAATCCGGCTACCTTGCCTCGGGGGGAACAGACCATGACTGGATTCCCGCAAAATTTTTTGGCGACGCCGATTCGGCGCGAGCCTTTGACTGCCGCACTCGCTAGACTTTCTCTCGTCGAGTTAGTGAAAGGGAGCCGCCATGAGCGACCCAGCGGTTTTTGTATTTGTTGAAAACGGACAGCCACGGGCCTTTGCCGATCGCTGGGGCGGCGTGTTTCTGTTTCGCGAATTAATTTGGGGCCCCCAGGCACTCGAAACCTGGGCCACGCAGTTTTCGCCGGTTGAACAGGAGCAACTTGGAGAATTCGGTCAGCCCATCGATGCGGGCGTCGTGGTCGATTTCGATCAACGCACCATGCTGTGGTCGGGCCAATACGAATGGCTGCGGCTGCGTCGAGTATTTGATGCCTACATGAAAATGCTCGTCGAGGCGTGGCCCGGTTACCAATTGAGCTATTGTCCGCTGGGTATCAACTACGGCCCGGTCACGGGATTTCAGTGCGCAACCGAGGTCGATGATCAGTGGGGTCGGCCGGTTCGCTACATCGAAGCCGCCGGTGGTGGTGATGAGGAAGACGAACCATTTGTCGGTGACGAATTCGACGTCGGTGACGCTTTCGAGGACGACATTCCAGAAGATCTGCAGGCGTGGATCACCATCATCGACGAATCCAATGCCGTCGCGCACCGCCGCATGTATCAATTGTCACATGACATCTTTCGTTCTCCCGATCAGATTATCGACCAGTTGATGACCCTGCCGGATTCGACCATTCCAGCCGAAGCCGCCGTGGCCGAGGGAATCTGGATCGACCGCTCCAAAAAACAGGTTGGTATCTGGGGCGAGGAAAAACTGCGAATGAAACTCGGCGAAATGCAGGGTCACTGGACCGGCTGGGAAATTGTCTGGGCCGACAGGGGGTACGATCAACACTGTGAACAGGCGGGGCCCGCTGGTCAGCCGCTGACGGATCAGCAGGCTCTCGCAAAAATCCTGCCGGTCATGTTGTCGACCAAAAGTTTCAGCATGCAGAACATTTTGGGAGCGATCGGCGGCGGGCTCAAACGATCGGCGCTCAGGGCCACGGGTTGTTTGTTGATCGTGATCTGTTTTCCACTGGTTATATTCGGCGTTGTGTCGGGCCAGTGGAAAGCCGTAGGCATCAGCGTTTTGATCACGGTCGCTATCGTGGCCATCGCGTTCAAGTATCTGGAATACCGTTTCAAGCGGTCGATGCGACGTAGCATGCCTGC
>CAMYKF010000584.1 GCA_947258905.1 uncultured Pirellulaceae bacterium
GCCCTGCGGGACCAACTTGCCGGCAAATTCCAGGGCGCGTCTGGCAATCTCGGAATCTTCACCAGCCTCATCCGCCGCTTCCAATTCGGCAATGATTTCCGTGTTGGCCCGCTCGAAGATCGAACGTAGCCTCCACCACAGCTCAAACCGTTTCGCCGAATCCGCCGCGGTATATTCTTCATTCGGATTCATCTTCAGTTCAAAAACCTGCACCTCCGACTGTCCATTCACCTTCAACCTGGCCTTGTAGGTGCCGATCGGTGCCTGCACGACGATGCCGGGCGCAGGCTTGCCTGGCACGGCCAGCACATCGGGATAATTCATGTCCCAGATCATTCGGTTGAGGCCGGATTCCTGACTGAGAGCATCGCCTTCGTAGGTTTTGATCAACTGATCATCGGCGTCGAGGATGCTCAGGCTCACGTCCCCGGCATCTTCACCCAGCCAGTAATGGATGATGGCGCCGTATGGTCTTGCGCCTCCCGCATCGAGGTAGTTGCGTTTTCGCTCGCCGTTGACGACACCCAGCTCGTAGAACGTGTGTCCCATGCGGCCATTTTGCACGAAGTAATTCTTCTGCCCGTCGCCGACGCCGCCACCGTAAATGGCCCACCAGTTTGTCCCCACACGGGTGTGCATACGTGGCTTGAACAAATGTGCTGTCCGTTTGCGATACTGCTCGTCCCACTGTCGCAGTGGGGAAATGTCATCGAGAATCCAGAAACTGCGACCGTGCGTGGCGATACAGAGATCCTCGTCCTTGATCTCGATGTCATGCACGGCGACGGCCGGAAGGTTCAAATTAAAGCGTCGCCAATTCACTCCATCATCTAACGAGACGAACACACCGGTCTCCGTGCCCACGAAAAGCAGTCCCTTGCGGACCGTGTCTTCCCTAATCGTGCGTGTGATCTCGGTTTGCGGAAACTTTTTGCTCAGGTTAGTCCAGGTCTCGCCGTAGTCGGTCGACTTCCACAGATAAGGCAGAAAGTCATTGGCTGTACGATACCGGCTTGCCGCGACATAGACGGTCCCTGCATCGTGCGGGGAAGCCTCAAGTTCATAAACATCGGTGTCTTCCAGCATGTCCGGCGGAGTTACGTTTTCCCAGGACTCGCCGCCATCACGAGACACATGCACCCGGCCGTCGTCACTTCCTGTCCACAGGACCCCCTGCATGACCTTTGACGCGACCATGCGGTGAATCGTGTTGTAGGCTTCCTGCCCCGACGTTTCCAGGGAAGACGGCGACCCGCCCGCCTGCTGTTTCGATTCGTCATCCCTGGTCAGCGGGGGGCTAATGACTTCCCAGGTCATCCCTTCATCGTTGCTTCGAAAGACGACTTCTGCGGCAGTGTAAAGGACATTCTCATCGAATGGATCGATCACGATTGGTGCGTGCCAGTTGAAGCGATACTTCGCTTTGCTTTGGCCTTCGCCGAAGGTCGGCATCGGCCAGACATTCCGGTGCTCCCACTGACCCGTCTTCAGATTGACGCGCTGGATCGGGCAACCACCTGCCGCAAACGTACTTTGAGCGAGGTGGTAGATGATGTTCGGATCGGTGGGATGGGGTACGCTGGCTCCTGACTCACCACTACCCATGACCGTCACATCGGCCTGTGAAATCCCGCCCCAGATCGAAGCCGAGGGAACCTTGTAGCCGATCAAATCCTGATTGTTGCCGTACAGGTTATACGGGAATTGGTTGTCGACATCGACGCGATAGACCTGCTGGTTGGGCTGCGTGAAGGGAGTCGACCAGGTTTTGCCTCCATTGAGTGTGACCATCACGCCACCGTCATGGGTGACGATGATACGATCCTTGTCATCGGGATCGAATTTGATGTCATGAAAGTCGTCTTTTGTACCGCTCCGCTGGTTCCACGTTTTGCCGCCGTCCAGCGATTGCCAGAGCTTGTTGGATGCCACCCACAGTTCGTCGCCGTCATGGGGCGTGGCATGCAAGTGGTAGTAATAGAAGGGGCGCTGGGTGATGCCGACATGGTCGGTCAACCACGTCCAGGTCTTGCCACCATCCTCCGACTGGTAGAGACCGTTCTTCTCCTTGGAGTCAATCAGGGCCGTAATGCGATCTGGCTTGCCTTTGGAGTGCGCCAGACCGATGCGTCCCAGGTTATCAGAGGGCAGGCCGGGATTGCGTGTGATCTCTTCCCAGGTGTCGCCACCGTCCGTTGATTTGAACATGCCACTGTTCGGGCCACCCGCCTTAAGTCCCCAGGTGCGCCGAAAAGCCTCAAATGTCGAGGCATAAAGAATGTTGGGATCATGGTCGCACATGACGAGGTCGATAACGCCGGCCTGTTCGTGCCGAAAGAATACTCT
>CAMYKF010000585.1 GCA_947258905.1 uncultured Pirellulaceae bacterium
CTCGACCATCACCTTTTCGTCGTCGCCGATACGCGCATTGGTGAAGGCCGACCACTTGGGATAGTCAGGCTGGCTGGAATTGAAAGGCCGGTCCTGGGCCATCGTTGTGCAAGCAGGCCACAACAAACAAACAACCACACACATCCACAGAATTCTCATCGCTCTGCCCCTGAAGAAGGAGAATTGACGTGTGGTGTAACCGAGAGGATGCCCTCAGTATACCGGCGCGATGATGTAATTCAAATTTTGCGTGCGGTTGGTGAACGAATTTCCCCTGCCAATTTGCAATTTGCAGTTTTCATTTTGCAATTTGCATTTTTTCGTGGCGGGCCACGCCCGCTCTGTCGCCGCGTTCGCGGCTTGCTGTTGGCAGGGATACGCAAACCCCGCGCTAAAGCGCGGGGCTATATGCTGACGCCGCGTTCGCGGCTGGTCGGTCCGATGGCGTCTTCCGCCTCTCGCCTCCACCTCTGGCCTCCAGCCTGACCTCACTCCACTGTAATCTCCACACTGCCCGAATGGCTGTTGAACTCGGGAGCGTACATGCACTGCAGTTCGGCGATGCCGGTTTCATAGACGCCGCGGTGTTGCACTCGTACCGAGTACTCAAACACATAGGTGCCACGGGGCAGGTAATCGATGAAGAAGTGACTGGCGGTGTCCTTCGTCGATTCGTAGTAGGCCAGACCGTCCTGGAACTTGTAGCGTGACAACACATTGACCGGTTCGGTGCCGCTGCCGCGATAGTCCTTCAGGTGCACGTACTCCATCGCCCGGTCGACTCTCAGTTCGACTCGCATCACCAGTTCATCACCGACCGCCACCGGACCTTCGACCGGCTCGATCACCGGACCCTTGTCGGTGTTGCGTTTGATGAAGAGGCCCTTCTTCAGCGTCAGCGGCGTGCCTTCGTACGGTTCGATCTTGCCAACGTCTTCCAGGTATTGCCAGTGGACGCTGCCCCACGCGATACCATCGTCGCTTTTGACGACCTCGATGTCGCCCATCTCGGGCAGGATTTCGGCGCGAACAAACCTTTGTTCGTAAAAGCCTGTTCCTGCTTCGACGTCCTCGGGTTCGATTTTTGTTGATCCCAGTTTGACGCTGACCAGTTGGTCGGAAGCCAGCAGGTCGGTGCCACGCAACAGGATTCCGTAACAGGCATCGGCGGTGGCCTTGGTCGTTTTCCAGTTCTGGGTTTGTTTCTGCTTGAGCAACCAGATCTTCAGTTCCTCGACCTTGCCGGCGTCACCGAGTACCTCGTCGTAAGCCTCGATCATCAGGGCCTGGGTTTCGATCGGCGCCTTGTACCACCACCACGACAAGTCACCTTCGCGCCAGAACATACCCATCTCGTCATCGGTCAGGCTGCGTTCGGTCAGTGAGGTCATGATGGCCAGTGGCGTTTCACGGTCGCCAATGCGTTTCAGGCCCAGAGCGAGATGGCCCTGTGACTGGCGATTGTTCAGGTCGACCCAGTATGTTTTGGCCTGACTGATCCAGTAGTCGAAAGCTTCCTTGTATTGATCGTCGACTGCGCGGTCGTCGAGAAAGAAGCTGCGTGTGTACAGGTACAGGCAGATGCCGGGACTGAGATTGTTGCGGCCCAGATTGCCATTGCGTTTGATTCGCTTGTAAATCTCGGTCATCCAGTAATCGAGACGCTCGACGGCCCGAATTGCCGGAGCGACATCGATGTCGGTGCCGAGGTTACGCAATCGCCCGAAACCGGTGGTGATGTACAGCGTGATGTAGTCGTTGGCCTGTCCGCCGGGGAACCATGGCCACGAACCGTCGCTGTACTGCATTTCTTCCAGCCGTGAGAAAGCCCGGCGCATTTCGGCGTTCAGCCGATTCTCGTCAAACAGAATACCGACGTCGCGTCGCGCCTGACTTTCTTTTTTGCCGGCCAGCAGCCAAGGCGACTCGGCAATCATCACGTTGCGGATGTCTTCGTTCTTCTCCAGGGGACTATCCAGTGCGTCGGTGCCACGCCATTGTTCAAAGATGCGTTCAATCTTTGGATCACTGGTCACGATGTGCCGGGCCAGCGTGTTAGCGTAGTACCGGTTGAAAACCTGTTCGCTGCACTGATGCGGATACTCCATCAGGTACGGCAACGCCATTACGGCGTACCAAGCCGGATTGGATGTCATCTGCACCGTCAGCGTCTGGCTTTGCAGTGTGTCGCTGGCCTCGGCCAGTTTCAGCCGGTCGAACAGGAATTGTCTGGTCTGGTTGCCACGGATGGGCAGCGGCAGTGATTCGGTGACCAGAATTCTCTTTGACAGGACCGGCAACATGCCTTCTTCGCCGTCGGAGAGTTTCTCCGTGGCACCAACGGCCTTCCAGGCCAGCACGCCCACGTAATCCGGCACCTTGATCTTCCAGTACAGGCTGGTCGACTGGCCGGCAGGAATCTCGAAATTCTGATCGAGTTTCTGGTTGCTGAATGCCTCGTCGACGCTGTCCATCGTGCGGGCATCGGCGAACGTCAGTCGGACGGAACCGGTTTGCGGATCGTCGGACTGGTTGCTGACCTTGACGGAGAACTCCAGCAAGTCGCCTTCGCGGAGGAAGCGTGGTGGATTGGGCTGGACCATCAGGTCCTTGCTTGTGGTCATTTCATCGGACAGCATGGCGGCCCGTAATTGGTTGTCGTGGGCGAAGCCGAGGAATTTCCACCTGGTGAGCGCTTCGGGAATCTCAAACTCGATACGCACATTGCCCGCATCGTCGACCAGCAGATGCGGGAAGAAGAAAGCCGTTTCCTGCATGTTCTTCCGCGCGGTGACGGCGGACAGATCGACGGGCGGTGTGAAGGCCGGTCCGCCTGGACCCGCTTCGCCAGATTTTTCCATGGCAACACCCGCATCGCGACGGGAAGCGCTGGCTGGCGCGCGAGGCGCGGCTGCACTTTCCAGACTCATACTGTCTGCGGAAAGTCCTTCCACCGCGCCGGGCATGTCACCACCTCCCCATCCGCCAGCCATCCGTGCACCGCGGGCGTAACTGTATCGTTGCTGGCTCCAGTGCATGCCAAAGCGGGCACCCAACCCGAACTTGAAGTAACGGTAATGGAAAGATGCATCCTTCGCATCGACTTGCCACGAATGGAAAATGTTGTTGAAGTGCTGCAGCGAGTTGGCGAACTGCAAATGCGTGCGGGTGCGGTCCTGGTAGAACAGGTTGAAGGCCCCTTGCCACATGTGATTAACGAAGGCATCCAGCGAGGCGTCGTAGAGTCCCGCGACCATTTCGGCCGCGGCCTTCTCGGCGTCGGGTCCGGTCACCACAGCCGTCCACGTTTCGCGACCGCCGGGCTGCAAATTCGATACAAAGTGTTCCCATTTGATCGTCAGCATTTTGTTGGACCACGGTACGTTGATGCGTCGTGTTTCCAGGTAAGCACGGTTCTCGCGTACGTAGGTCACACGCATATTGACTCCGCCGCGATGTTTTTCCTCGACCGGGAATCGAATCAATCGTTGCGTCGAGCCGCGTGCGGTACGGAATGACTGAATGATTTCGCCGCGGTGTTCGAATTCCACCAGCGCCGTGCCGTCGTCATAGCCGGTACCCCAAAGTGCGACAAAATCTTCGCCAGGCTCCACCGACCATGATTTGGCATCAAAGTGGTTCGGGATGCGGACATTGAATTTGTCGGCAGCGGTCTCGACGACCAAAATCGGAACTTCGGAGGTAACACGGGCCCCGGCCGGATCGGTGGTTTCATACGTCGCCTTGTACGCGCCGGCTTCCAGCGCCGTGGCCGCTTTGGTGTTGCCGGTCGTGTCGGTGGTCAATTCCTGTTCAAACACGACTTCGCCCAGCGGCCATGAGTTGATGCGTGACATGTCCGGTTCCGATTCAGCAGCCGGCCGGAAATACCAGTAGTTGCGGCCGGGCAACTGGCCGCGCGCGACCTTCTCCGGCGGCGTCAGCCGGTAGATCTTCAGCGTGCCCGATGATTCCTGGCCTTCGCTATCAAGCGTTGTCACGCTGAGGGAAACTTCGACAGCCTCTTCGGTGGTTTGCCAGCTGTCGCAAGTCAGATTGGCCGACAGGGATGTGTAACCGACCCGAGTCGTTTGCTGGCTGGATCGGGTTTCCCCGGCCGAGTCGGTGACATCGGCGTAGATGCTGAACGAAAACACCGGCTCGTTTTCCCGTGCTACCGATGGATCGGGCTCGGCGGTAAAGGAAATCTCGAATTTGCCATCGACGTCGGTGGTCAATTCACCGTTGGCAATTTCCTGGCTCTCGCCGGTTTGCGGCAGGTACCAGTAACGCCAGCTGTACCATCGCGGGTACTGGACTTCGCGCACGACTCGCCACACGACCTTCGAGCCGTCGATCGGCGCGCCGGTGTAGGCCGTGGCGTTGCCGGTCATCGTGACCTGTTGGCCCAGGCGAAAGGCTTCGTCAGGTTTGTCGATTTCCACATAGAACTTTGGCCGCTTGTATTCCTCGACGCGGATATTTGACGCGCCGCCGATCGTTTCGCAGCGCAATGTCATGTTGCCGGTGGCGCGGTCCCGCGGCGCGGTGAAACTGCCGCTGAATGAGCCGTATTCATTGGTGCGAAACTCGCGTCGTTCCACTTCCTGCTGGTTCATGTCGACCAGAACGACACTCACCTTGCGGCCGGGCAGCGTGTCGTACTTGTTGGTTTGCTGGTCGGAGCTGACACAAATGCCCTTGAACTGGATGGATTGTCCCGGGCGATAAATGGATCGGTCGGTAAAGAAGACGGTGCGCTCAATACGCGGCTGGATGTAGTAACTGGATCGATAGAAATTCTCGATCAGCCCAAACTTCTGATCGTCATGGGTGAAAAAGAACTTGCAGTAATACTGGTCTTCCTCATGCGGCACCTCGAAGTAACCGTCGGCATTGGTCTGGGCCAGATCGAACCGGGTTTGCCGGCTGTTGCGGCCATCGTAGATCCATCCTGCCTTGCGGACGCGGGCGGCCGAAACCGGCTCTCCGCTGATCGCATCGTGGACATTGCCGGCGATCTTGTCGCTGCCATGAATACGCCGCATCACCACGGCCAGATTGCTGACCCAGACTTCGGCCACCGAAATCTGGTTGTCCTCGTTTCGGAAGCGTGGATTGTGGCTGCAGAACAGCAGGTAACAACCCGATTTGACATCGACATCCACGGGCAGTTGTTCCGTGCGCTGTTTGTAGTCCTCGGTGGGCGGCAGTTCAGCCGACCACGACATCGCCGAGGGTCCGCGCAACATGCGCTCCAGGTCTTCGCGGCGCAGTCGCTGGGGTGACTGGTAATTGCCCCAGTCCCGCCAGCCGGCGTAATCGAAGGGGACCATTCGAAAATACGCCTTGTCCACGTTGCGGTAGGTGATATCGACCACCGGGTCGACGTTCCAGACGCGTTCGCTTTTGACACTGGCTGACCTGGCCAGAATCTGCTGGATGATGTTGTGGCACTTTCGCCCGCCGATGCTGTCGGGAAAGCGTGACTTGCCCTGTTCAGCGATCGTTTTGGCCTCGACGAATTCCTCGTCACTTTGCTGCGAACTGGCCAGTTGCGCCAGTGCCATGCTGCTGAGCGGATGACGCACGTGTTCGTCGGCATAGCGCTGCAGCGCGGCGCGATACCGGCTTTTTTTCTCACTACCGGTCGCCACGCGATTGCCAAACGCCAAACGTCCCAGATCGGCATCCAGCCAGGCCGTGCGATCATCGTCGTCGGCATGGAAACGCAGCACTTCCTGATACAGCCGTACGGCGCGCAGCAGGAAGGAGTCCTCGTCCCCGGTGGGAGGTTGCCAGGCCAGAAATTCGTCGCTGGTGGCAAAGATCGGACTGTCGGCGGTGATGCGAAAGGCGCCTTGCTGGCGAATGAACTGCTCGTCCAGCGAGTAAAAGCCGAGCGCCTCGAAGGCGATGAAATCGAAAAGGACAGGGCGGTGCGCGTCGGTGACCGTGCCCCGCGCAAGGAGCTCGTCGTAAGTCTCGATGGGTATCTGCTTGAGTGTATCGGATTCGGCGAGGGCCTCGGTGAAGTTGCGATCGATTTCGTTCAGGATGCGGGTCAGATCCCAGGTCTCGAAATCGTCGCTGGGCACGACCGCGGTTTGCGAACGCTGCATGAACCGCCACTGGTTTTGCATGTAGTAGCTGTAAAACCACTCGGCCAGAATCGTCTTCATGACCGGTCGCATTTGCTCGGGTGCTTCGGGGATGGCGGCCTGCATTTGCCGAATCACGTACGGCATGAGGGGCTGATCGATTTGGCCTTCCAGCAGGAAACGCCGGCACAGGGCATGCGTAGCTTCGGGCCAGGCCTCGTCCCCGGCGGCCCCGTCATAGATCAGCTTGAGCTTGTCGATGGCCGAGCGGGGCTTTCCGGCATTGACGTCCTCGTCGACCTGCTTCCACAACTTTTGTCGCTCTTCGTCCTCGGGGATGCGGTTTTCGTTCAACGTGAAGATTCCTCCGGCGACGAGAAAGGCCAGAGCAGTGGCCAGAAAAGCCCAACCAAACAAGCGAATCATGCTGAGAACCTCGCTGGAAAAGGTGTGTTGCCGGCCGCAAACATGTACAGCCAGCCTGGTCCGCACCGATATCGGACACGATCTGCCGCTTGGACGCAAGCGACCGGGGGCAAGTTCCGGCGGCGTCGGGCGATTGCTGAATGCGAGCACAAAATCCTGTCATCCGGCACGGCCAATCGCTATAATTGAAGCACGGTTTACAGCTGCGGGAGAGTTTTTGAGGGCGATCGGCGATCGCCTTGCAAGACGCCGAAGGCGCAATCGTTCGCCCGGAACCGCTCAGGCACCCGGACCGCAGCCCCACAGACCGTCTCTGGAGAGTGATGTCCGCCAAACGCATTGGTGCGTCTGCCAAACGCATTGGTGTGCTGCCAGTCGCGTTGGCGCAGGCATCCACCGAAGGGGTAAGGCCTGTCGGCTGTGATCAGCGGGCAACCGGCCGAGATCTCTCAGGTACACGGACAGAGGGGCGATCAAGTAGTCGATCTGTTGATCGATTGCGGAGGTCGTGTTCGTTTGTCCTTCTTGCCAATCCACTTCAAGGAATAGTTATGTCCGCTTCCCTGTCTCCGTTTGTTGCCCGGCACATCGGTCCCCGCGAAGAAGAGGTGCAACAGATGTTGTCGGTCCTCGGTTACAAATCGCTCGACGATTTGACTCACACCGTGGTGCCGCCCGGCATCCTTGAAGACTCGCCGCTGGATATTCTTCCGGGGCTCAGCGAGGAGGAAGCTCTGGCCGAGCTGCGTGAACTGGCCGATCAAAATGTCGTACTCAAAACCTGCATCGGTCAGGGCTACTATGGCACGCACACACCCAAAGCACTGCAACGAAACGTGCTGGAAAATCCGGCCTGGTACACGGCCTACACGCCGTATCAACCGGAGATTTCCCAGGGACGGCTGGAAGTGCTGTTCTATTTCCAGACCATGGTGGCCGAACTGACCGGTCTGGAAATCGCCAACGCATCATTGCTGGACGAAGCCACCGCCGCGGCCGAAGCGATGACGTTGTGCCATCGCAGTGTTAAAGGCAAATCGCATCGCTTCCTTGTATCGCAACTGTGCCATCCGCAAACCATCGAAATCATTCGCACCCGCGCCGAGCCGATGGGCATCGAGGTGGTCCTGTTCGATGAACAAGCGGAAGTCACCGACTGGGGCGATGTGTTCGGTGTGATTGTGCAGTACCCGGCCACCGACGGGTCGGTTCGCGATTACCAGTCACTAATTGAGGCCGCGCATGAGCACAAGGCACTGGTTGTGATGGCCACAGACCTGCTGGCCCTGATGTTGTTGAAGAGCCCCGGCGAATTGGGTGCCGACATTGCCATCGGTAACTCGCAACGCTTCGGAGTGCCGCTCGGTCTGGGCGGGCCGCACGCCGCGTTCATGGCCACATGCGACGCGTGGAAACGCACGATGCCCGGTCGTCTGGTCGGCCAGTCGATCGATGCGCACGGCAAACCGGCTTACCGGCTGGCATTGCAGACGCGCGAACAGCACATTCGCCGCGAGAAAGCGACGTCGAACATCTGCACCGCTCAGGCGCTGCTGGCCATCATGTCGACGTTGTACGCCTGTTATCACGGGCCCCGCGGGTTGCGGGAGATTGCCAGTCGTGTGCATATCCGGACTTGTCAGCTCAACGATGCCTTGAGATCGGCAGGCCTCACGATTTGCGACGACCAGTTCTTTGACACGCTTACCATCGAAGTCGGATCGCGTGTCGATGAAATCATGAACCGTGCAGTGGAGGCCGGCTACAATCTGCGGCGCTACAGTGACACGCGCATCGGCATCTCGCTGGACGAAACCACAACTGAACAGGACGTCGAGATTCTTGCAGGGCTGTTCGACGCGAAAGCTGACCACCAGCCATCTGCCATCGCGATTGACGACGGTCATTTACGCAGCGACACCATCCTCACGCAGGACGTGTTCCATCGGTACCACAGCGAAACGGAGATGATGCGTTACCTGCGCCGGTTGTCCGAGATGGATATCGCGCTGGACCGTGCCATGATACCGCTGGGATCCTGCACGATGAAATTGAATGCCGCTGCCGAGTTGACGCCAATCACCTGGCCCGAGTTCAATTCGATTCATCCGTTTGCACCGGCCGACCAGTGGCAGGGCTACCGCAAGATGATCGACCAGCTGGAACAGATGCTCTGCGCTGCCACCGGCTACGCGGCCATTTCGCTGCAGCCCAACGCAGGCTCGCAAGGCGAGTACGCAGGGTTGCTGGCCATCAAGCGGTACCACGAATCACGGGGCGACATGAATCGCAATGTGTGCCTGATCCCCAGCAGCGCTCACGGCACCAACCCGGCCAGTGCGCAAATGGCCAACATGAAAGTCGTCGTCGTCAAGTGTGACGACCAGGGCGATGTCGATCTGGCAGACCTCGACGCGAAGATCGCGGCCAACGAAGGCAAGCTGGCGGCGATCATGATTACCTACCCGTCAACGCACGGTGTGTTCGAGGAAGAAGTGACGCCTGTGTGCGAAAAGGTGCATGCCGCCGGCGGTCAGGTTTATATCGATGGTGCCAACCTGAATGCCCTGGTCGGCGTGGCCAAGCCAGGCCACTTTGGCGGCGATGTCTCGCATCTCAACTTGCACAAGACGTTTTGCATTCCGCACGGTGGCGGGGGGCCGGGCGTCGGTCCGATCGGAGTCTGTGCGCATCTGGCCGAGTTTCTGCCGGCCGACGGCATGAACCCGGAGCGCAAGGGTCCCGCCGTTAGTGCCGCTCCCTTCGGCAGTGCCAGTATTCTGCCGATTTCGTGGATGTACATTCGCATGATGGGAGCGGCCGGGCTGAAGTACGCCACGCAACTTGCCATCCTGAACGCCAACTACATCGCCCATCAACTGAATGACCACTACGAAATTCTCTACACCGGCAACAAGGGGCTGGTGGCTCACGAGTGCATTATCGACACGCGGCCGCTGGACAAGGACGGACATGTTACAGTCGACGATATTGCCAAGCGTTTGATCGATTTCGGATTCCATGCTCCGACCATGTCGTTCCCGGTAGCCGGCACGCTGATGGTCGAGCCGACCGAGAGCGAGTCACTGTACGAGCTGGATCGATTCTGCCGGGCCATGAACCAGATCTATCAGGAATACGAGAAGGTCAAGGCCGGTCACTGGCCCGCGGACAACAACCCGCTGCACAACGCGCCGCACACGCTCGATTCGATCATCGGCGATGATACGGAGCGAGCCTATTCCCGACGCGAAGCTGTTTGTCCTGACCCGGAATTCGACTACAGCGTCAAGTACTGGCCGCCGGTGGGACGCGTCGACAATGTGTGGGGTGATCGCAATCTGGTCTGCGCCTGCCCGCCCATGGAGAGTTACGAGGAGTCGGAAGCCGAGGCCGAAACGGTCGGTGCCGGGTAGATCAGCCTGAGAGTAGCCAAAGTCGTGAGACTTTGGACGCGATGCCTGGATGGTCAAATCTCTCACGAGATTTGCAACGGCTCTCGAGAATTGCTGCATCTGTTAACGCGATTCGTTTTCAAATCGAATCTGTTCCTTCACCATCGAGTCAAACACGTCCAGCAATTGCCCGAAACCACGTGTTTCCGGCTCGATGACGCGTAAGGCACACACGAGGGCTTCGATAGTCGACAGGCAGCCGGCGCGAGGTTGCTTGCGTACGCGGTAACGGCTGGGTGCTGCCGGATCGATGGCCAGATGGGGCAGCTCATGCAGCCACGGATTGGCCCGGTACATTCGCCGGGCCTGCGACCAGGTCCCGTCGAGCACGATCAAGTGACTGGGCCGTTTTTCGGGAGTTAACTCTGCCACATCGACCGCATCGGCGGCAGGGTACAGGACGCTGCAGTTCTCGGGCGGAGCAACGTCGATTGCCAGTTGCTGCTGGCGTCGGGCCACATGGATGGACACGTTCTGCATTCCCAGTCGCGCGATGCGGGCGGTACCGATCGGGTGCAGAACTTCGCGATGATGTTGCAACACAATCACGCCAGTCCGGTTACTTAAACGGGGGACGCGATCGCAGATGCACACGCTGGCCGCACGAAAGCATCGATAACACTCGTCGCGAAAGCGGGGCAGCGCAGGAACAGGATGGGCAGTTTTTTTCATGGGGGCTCACCGAGGCTCTTATTGTACTGTGGTGAGCAATCGACACGAATCGTTTAACCGACGTTAAACGATGTGCTGCCTCCGGCTACAGCCAGGTATCCCGGCAAAGTTTTTTGAGAGCACGCTCCGACAGATGCCCCGAACGACGCCGTATTTCCTTGCCATCCCGCTCGTAGATGAAGGTGGGGACGCTGCGAATCCAGTACTTGCGCGCCATTTCCTGATTGTACGCGGCATTGATGCGGCGGACCTTGAATCCCTTGTTTTGCAAACCAACGACCGTTGATTCGAGCTTGGGGCTGCAGCCGCCTCACGACGGGGCATAGAAGTACAACAAGGTGCCTTCGGGTTTTGCGTTGGGATCGGGATCGCCCGCGATCTGGTCGAAATTCATCAACCCCAAGGCGCCCAGATCAAGTGCCTCGACAAACGCCGCGATCACAATCATCACCACCGTGTTATTGTTCATGAGTCTTACCTCGTCCGGTTTTTGGGGCGAGAAAAGATAGGTTATGGCGGGGAACGGTTCAAACCGCTTTGAATGATTACAGTCGTTCGCGAGCCTGAGCGCTGATCCGGTTGGGGGGATTTTTCAGTTTGCGCGTGGCCTGGAGGACCGATGTCATTCCACCCAAATAACTGGTCAATGGCGATACACAACTGGTCGCGGAAGACCCGCAACCGCAGAATGTCGAACAAGGAATGCCCAACCGCTGAAGAATCAGGCTCGTCCGCGCGATTTGAAACCTGGCAGAATCCCAACGGGCCCAACGGGGTTCGATCAATAGCCCAGGGTTCTTGAACCCCGGGTCGCAGGATGTGAGCGACGCATACAACCCCAACGGGGTTGCGTCGTCTCGGCCTCCCGTCTGCTGCGGCAAGATGCCACAGCCCCAAAGATCTAACCTTCTTCGGCGCACTGTTTCTGGTATGCCTCGTAATCCAGCAATTTGGACAGCGCATCCTCGCTGGAGAGCTTGACCTTGGCGATCCAGCCTTCACCAAAGGCATCGGAGCCAAGGATTTCCAGATTGTCCGGCAGCGAGGTGTTCACCTCGATGACTTCACCGTCCACCGGGCTGTACAGCGAACTGACTGCCTTGACCGACTCCACTTCACCAAATTCGTCACCGGCTGCAACGGTCGCGCCAACTTCCGGCAATTCCATGTACACCAGATCCGTCAGTTGCTCGACGGCAAAGTCGGTGATGCCGATCGTGGCTACCTTGCTGCCATTCTCTTCCGCAACATGGACCCATTCGTGAGAGGGGGCGTAAAGTAAATCTGCCTGATTCACATTGTTCTCCAGGTGTGTCAGTGATTGGTCGTTCTCCGGGAGGTCGAGGCTCCTGCCGAGACAGAAATTACCGATAGTTTGTTTCGGCGGGAGCCTCAACCTCCCAACGCCGTCACAGTTTTAGTCGCGGTCATAAAACGGCAACCGGCAAACTCTTGCCGCCAGACGTTTGCCGCGGACATCGATTTCCAGTTCGGTACCCACGTCCGTATGTTCAGGTTTTACATAGCCCATCGCAATAGGCTTTTGAAAGGTCGGCGAAAAAGTACCGCTGGTGACTTCGCCGACCTGTTCGTCGCCCCGATAAATCAAACTGTGTTCGCGAGCCGGCCGCTTGCCTTCCATTTCCAGACCGATTCTTCGCGGCAGGCTATCGTCCTTGCGAGCCGCGACGATGGCGGCGCGACCGGGAAACTCCCGATCCTTGATATTGATGGCGAACTTGACGTCCGCCTGCGCCGGATTGATTCTCTCACTCAGTTCGTGGCCGTACAGTGGCATGCCAGCTTCCAGCCGCAAGGTATCGCGGGCGGCCAGACCAACCGCCGAACCGCCATCGCCTGAGCACTTGTCGAGAATCGTCTGCCAGACTTCCACTGCCTTGTCTCCAGGTACGGTCAATTCACAGCCATCCTCGCCCGTGTATCCGGTGCGGCTGACGATGGCCGTCGTTCCACAAACCTCCGTCATCATGCCGTGGTAGTACTTGAGTGAACTCGGCGCGGTCCCGCACAGCGGGTCGACGGTCGCCAGTGCCCTGGGGCCCTGCACGGCGATCATCGCGGTCGCTGTCGTGCGGTCTTCAAAGCCAAATTTTTCCAGGTCACCGTGTTGTCTGAGCCAGCCGAGAATCTTTTCCCGGTTGCTGGCGTTGACGACCATAAAACAAAACGCCTTGCCCGAGGGATCAGCCAGGTGATACACGAGCACATCGTCGAGTACGCCGCCGTCGTCACGGGTCATCAGCGAGTAGCGGATCTTGCCGGCTTCCATCGGCCATACGCGACGCGTGGTCAGGCCGTTGAGTAATTCGCAGGCGGTCGGGTCGGCAAAATAAAAACGGCCCATATGCGAAACATCAAACATGCCCACGGCGTTACGCGTGGCATTGTGCTCGTCAATGATTGACGTGTACTGCACGGGCATGGACCAGCCGGCGAAATCGACCATGCGTCCGCCGTGCGAGGCATGCCAGTCGTACAGGGGAGTTTTCAAAAGTTCGGTCGTACTGCTCATCAACAATGGATTCCTGAACGTTGATATACCTCATACGCAGCTGTCTGCTGCAAGCCGGAATTATTCTATCGCAAGTCGCGGTGGCCAACAGACCCGGGCTGCGTAGCCAAGCTCGCCAGAGCGGTTTCCGGCATCGGTGCCAAAAATGCAGGCATGCGAGGCCCTTCGCACGCCACCAGCGAGGCCCTTCGCACGCCACATATTCACGCCCGGTTGGTGCGGGCCGAAGATCGCATTTGCTGCGATGAAGAGCGAGGGCCTCGCTCTGCTACAAGGCAGCTGCGGGTTTAAGACAGGCAAATTCCCGGCTCGAGGAGGGAATGTCGCCAAGCATTTTCGACCGGCGGCGAACCCCTGGATAGAATCAACTGTCTCAACCTGCGCCGGCTCGATCGAAGGAAACACCATGGACAAAGATGACAAACTGGTCACGCTCACCCAGGTAGACGATGAGGCTAATGCCTCGATCATCATCGCCACACTGGAAAAGGCCGGTATCAAGGCGACCAGCACCGGCGTGTTCACGGCCGGTTTCAAGGCGGAGGCCCCCGGTTATGTCAGTGTGGTCGTTAGTGAAAAGGACCTGGTGGAAGCCCAACGCGTGCTGGACACGATCAAGTTTCAAAAAAGCGACGTTGACTGGTCGAAAGTCGATGTCGGTGAGCCGGAAAAGTAGAGGTGGTTTCAAAACGTTAGACGAGTCCCGGCGCGCCGGGATTCTCCCAAAGCGAGAAGGACAACAGGACGTAGCCAAAGTCGTGAGACGTCGTGAGACTTTGGATGCCATGCCCGCCGAGTCAAATCTCTCACAAGATTTGCTACATTTTTAGCAGTCTGCCACTTCGTCGGTTGGACATTCCTTGTTCGACATTCTGCGGTTCCAGTCAGGGCTTCGAAAATCGAAAATCGAATATCAAACAAGGAATTTCGAAGGCAGAAGTTATCTCGGAATGTTTAAGTCCGTCCAGGAGCTTGAACCGGTCTCCTCCATCCACCAAAATCGCTCGTCATGAGCGAATCTGCCGGACACGAACTCCATCCGATCGAGGCCTCTTTGCTGCAGGCGCGGCGGGAGCGTGTGTACCTCGTGCTGGCCGGCCTGTTTCTCGGTTCGCTGGCCATGCTCAACATTCTGGGCATCAGCCGCTTTATTGTGCTGTTCAGCGTCGATTCGGGTGACGCCGGCTGGCAATGGAACTGGGGCCAGTGGGGCGAGATCTCGTTTGCACTGGCCGTCGGTGTCTTGCCCTATCCGATCACCTTTCTGTGCACGGATTTGATCAGCGAGTTTTACGGTCGCCGCCGCGCCAACTGGGTAGTGACCGTGGGACTGATCCTCAACGTGTGGGTCGTGTTTATCCTGTGGCTGGGCGGTATCATGCCGCAGGTGCCCGCCATGGATCCGCAGACCGGTTTGCCGCTACTGGAGAACCTGGCGGTCGGTGACAATGGTTTGACGGACAACGACGGATTCGCCTTCTACCGCATACGCCAGTTGACATTTGGTGCAGTAGTCGCGTCGATGATCGCGTATTTGGCGGCCCAGTTTTGCGATGTGTATCTGTTCCACTTCTGGAAGAAATTGACCGGCGGCAAGTTTTTGTGGTTGCGCAACAACGGTTCGACGGTAATCAGCCAGCTGGTCGATACCGTGGCCGTGATTCTGATCACGCACTTCTATGCCAATGCGTTGCCGTTGCCGCCGGAAGGACGCAGTCTGGCTCTGCATCTGTTGTTGTTTATTGCCACCGGTTATGTGTTCAAGCTGGTGGTGGCGTTGCTGGACACGATTCCGTTTTACCTGTTGGTCGGCTGGCTGCGCGAATACCTGCAGTTTGATCCGGTAACTGAAACGGATTTGTCGGAGGATTAGGGAACAAGGACTGTCGTCGCTCCACGACTTGACAGAACGGTTTGTTTCGCCAACCCGGACGTCAGTCCGGGTGCGTGATGCCACGACACGTGTCAGTCTCGGAGCGACGACAGTGGCCTTGCCGCGTGATCGATATGCCTGTCATTCGGCATCGTTGATTCCCTACTCGGCCTTCGCAGCGCGCGAAGCCATGGCCAGATCACCAGCCAGGCAAGCAGAGCAACACACATGGCCAGGTTAACTACATTGATGCCTGGCTCAAAAGATTGCAGCCACTGGCGGTCCTGCCAGGAAAGCTCTTCACGAATCATCCCGGCCGCGACACTGATTGCGATGAGGACGGCGTAACTGAGAAAATTGCCCGCCACGACCCACCGCCACTGGAAGCGCGACGCGGCTGT
>CAMYKF010000586.1 GCA_947258905.1 uncultured Pirellulaceae bacterium
AACCGGTCGCATCCAACAAATTGCGACGACCGGGCTGACCACGCGACAGCAAATGTCATGTCAAATGAACACTCATGAAGCGGACTACTTTAGTGCAGATGCTATAATCGTCAACACCAGACTTCGGGCAGGCTGTCCAGCCAGCGCTTGCGACAAGGACTGCCCGATAAGGTTCACCACCTCGACCCCAAAACAAAAAGCCCCCATCACGGCCAATGGACGACTCGCAGGAAATTGTCTATCTGGAAACCCGCGTTGATCGCTGGAAGGGTCGTTGGCGTGCCATGGATCGCGTGCCCCGGATGGGCATTGTCTCCACGATCTTCGGCGCCATCGGCCTGGTGACCAGTTTTGTGCTGAAGTTCATTCCATTACTCAGCATTCCGTTTTCGCTGGTCGGACTGTTGATCGGGGCGGTGGCCTTCCTCATCGGCTTTTACCAGAACCGGCGACGCGACGGGTTCTGGTTTCCGCTTACCGGTTTGATCCTGTCGCTGGCGGGACTGGCCATCGGACTGGCCAACTGGAATAGCTATGTCAAGAACCAGGAACAGAAGGAACGCGAAGCCGTGCTGGCCGCCGAAGCCGAGTTGCGGTCGCAGCTGGTCGGCCGCTGGCTTAAGGTCGAAGGCTCCGGTCAGCATTCTCTGGAGGTCACCGAAGCGGGTAGTCTGTTGTGGAGCGACGGTTCGGGCAATGGCGAGGGCACGGTCGAGGAGACGATCGCGCGTTACAAGTTCAAGAATGCGCTGCTCGTGATTTCCTTCCCGGCCGGCGACGGGGGCACAGTCACAATGGTTCGGTACAACGTTGATCTGACGCAGGAAAATCAGTTGCTGCTCAGCAATCGGCGTCTGGAATCCGGTACGTTGGCCACTGACATGAGCGGGCGCTGGAAACGCGTCGGCCCGCCGCGCAAGTTGACCGCCGCCGAACAGGATATCGCTGACTTTGAAGCCAAACGCGATCGCTTTCGGCAACAGTACGAACAACTTTCCGACACGCTGCAAGAGTTTCAGGCCGAGCGGGAAGTATTGCTTGAAAGACTGGAGCCGTACAGCAACGGCCAGGAGCGCGACGATCGCTGGACCGTGTGGGCACAGGACCTGAACACCGTGGCCACGCAGATTGGTCTGGTCGAAGGTCGTTTGCCCCAGCTGGACCAGGCAATTGTCGTGCTGGAATCGGCGATCGCTTCGCTCAAACGACAATCGCAACTGGACCGTGCCGGTCTGGACAACGAACAGCTGGAAGACCTGTTGTTGACGACTGAACGTCTGGAAGACGAATTGCGGTCGCTGGAGGTTGACGAGTCGGTGGAGGAGCTGGTGCTGGATCGGGTGATCGAGGAAGAGCGCAAGAAGTCATCGGGTAACGGCGGGTAGCGCTTTCGTTCCGGCGGTGCGAGATGGCGAAAAATGTAGCTGAGCGAGGCCCTCGCTCAGCCGGGTCGGTAGGGCGAGCGAAGGGCCTCGCTCGCCTGCACGAGTGAAAAGCTCTGTGGGTTGGTTTCCTGACCAAGCCACTGCGGGGACCGCAGGTCTCAACGCCACCTCCCGGATCGTGGGAGCTGAATTCTGCCGTCGCTCCGCGAGTTGACTTGCTGTGCCTGCCACCGGCTGGAATAGCCGGTTATTCGTCCAGCATCCGCATGGTAATGGCGAGCCCCGGCAATCCGTGATCGGCGGCAGCGGAACCTCTGTCGTCCAGTCCATCGTCGCCGACCGAATAAACCAGCCACTGATCATCTTGCCGCCGGACAATCATTGAGTCACCGGTGAGAATGTCGACCGTCATCTCATCGGGCACGCCAATGGAGGTCAGGTACTGGCGGTCCCACTGTTCGCGATCACCGGCATGGTCGACGGCCTGCAACGCGCTGATGATTCGCAATGCGCGGACTTCGCTGATCGCCAGGCATTCGAGGGCCAGCACGTTCAGATAACCGGGAGCTACTGATTGTGCAAACCAGCTAGTCCGATTCTCAATCATGCCGAAGCGGTGAAAGTCATTGTTGAGCCGGATGACCGGTTGCTGACAGTGCCGCTGCAGGTCCTCAAAGTAATCAAGGGCCGCCATTCCGTTGAATGCGGCTGGAGGAATCGCCTGCCGCCCAATGCACGAATGCCGCTTGCTCGCCTTGCGTCAATCGTTGTTTGAGTTGCTGCATCTTTTCTGACGCTTTTCCGGCCCTGGGATTGACGCTTTATGGTAGACCAGAAACGGCGACGGATTTATTTAGAAAAATGGGAAAATGTAGCTGAGCGAGGCCCTCGCTGAGCAGGGGGCAGGATGGCGAGCGAAGGGCCTCGCTCGCCTACATG
>CAMYKF010000587.1 GCA_947258905.1 uncultured Pirellulaceae bacterium
AATGGGGAACTTAAGGGAACGGCGTTCAAACATGTCGGGATTGCTACTGGCTGGAATTCATGGGTCGGTGGGTCGCTGGTCTACTATATCCATGCCACCTGTCACGGCACAAAGCATTTTTTGTGGCAAATCGCCGCCACGGCCCCGTGGTCGTGAACCGCGACGCCCGCCGACTGTCGTTTTGATTATGGTCCGAAAATCCGCCAATTCGCAACTCGTCGAGCATGTTTCCCATGTCGCCAGCCTCGTGGCCGGCGAGGACATCCGGGTGGGACAGTACTACGCGCAGATGAGCCTGACCTGCGAGTACCCTTCGTTCTGCTGGTTGCACACGGACGCCTCGACCACAGATCGCGACGAGCCGGTTCGCATCACCTACCGCAATGGCATTGATAATGGCCCTTACAAGGTCGAGTCCATCTGCTTGCCCTTTCTGCTGGTGCAGACGGCGGAGGAATCGGGATTGTTGCTGGACGTGCGCAACAGCCAGTTAGCGCGTGTCGACGAGGACTTCGCCAAACAGGTGTGGGCCGCGCGCGAAGAAAACAAAAAAAAGAAATCCTGCGACGACAAAAACGACAGCAAGAAAAAGAAGAAACGGAGAGGCAAACGCGCCTAAAGACGATACAGCGTCATCATCACTGGAGTATTTGGGCAATTTTCCTATAATTTGTCGAGGCAAGCATCCTGCGGCCGCACTGGAGGACGTGACAAATGTTCAAGCGGAATTATTGCCAAGGTGACTTGGTTGTTTACCGACTGACCAAGCAAAGCGAGTCTCCCGGACCGCGCGCCCAGAGCATTGAACCGTCGCGTTACGGTGAATCCTATCGGTACCAGGTCGACAAGTACTGGATCATCGAATCCCTGAATGACGAGGGGATTGTGGTGCGCACGCGCCGCGGCAAAACGCGAATGATCAACCACGACGACCGCTGCCTGCGTCGTGCCAATATCTTGGAACGCACGTTCCTGCGCGGAAGATTTCCTGATCCGCAACAAGAGGCGACTGAGCCTCAAGTGTGAATCGAACTGGCAAGGAACTGCCAGGTGGCGGACCAGGTGGCGGAACAGGCTTCGACCGCGAACAGCCTTGCCAGCTCCATGAAATAGCGGCAGACGGAGATTTGACAAGCGGCTCTTTCGGCGTGCCCTGAGAGCATCGTTTTCCAGCTCGCACCCGCCAAAAACGCGGTAACGCCTGGCATCGTCGCCGCCGGATGGCCGGCTGCCCGGGTAACCATTCCCATATTGGACGGGACATGGCATATTATCTGAAGCGTAATCAGTCGCACTCCCGAAGAGACAGGCATTTTATGACCGCAATCATCATTTCGATCGTCTTTACCACGAGCGTCTGCGCTTTTCTGTTCTTCGTGTTGCCCTATATCGACTCGCGGAAAAGCGAATAGCGGTTCATTTGATTGTTCGCAGAAACTGTTCCACAGCCGCCGTCGCATCGTGACTACGGTTCGTCGACCAGCTTGAAAATTGCTTCGACTTCAACAATCGCTCCTCGCGGCAATGAACTCATGCCGACCGCTGCGCGAGCTCCTACTCCCGCATCTTCTCCCATTAAATCGCGCAGCAGGTTGCTGAACCCGTTGACCACCAGCGACTGATCAGTGAAATCTGGCGTGCAGTTAACCATGCCTGTCGTTTTGACCAGCCGTTCGATGCGATTTAATGACCCCAATTCATCCTTGAGCGAAGCCAGCATGCCGACGGCACAGCGTCGCGCGGCGGCCTGAGCCTGTTCGGTGGTGACATCGGCTCCAGCCTTGCCGGTCAGAATCTCGCCCTCTTCGGAAATGCAAATATGTCCCGAAGCGT
Organism: uncultured Pirellulaceae bacterium; assembly: GCA_947258905.1. Lineage (GTDB taxonomy): Bacteria > Planctomycetota > Planctomycetia > Pirellulales > Pirellulaceae > CAJQPP01. The sequence continues at coordinate 1,834 of CAMYKF010000587.1, forward strand.
ACGCCATGTCCCCGACCACGACTATGCGGCGGTACACGGCCAGCGGTTTGCTAACCTTCGGCAAGGTAATGCCCAGTTCGACGAGCCGCGCATCCAGGTCACGCACGCCGGAGCCGCTGGCTGTCGCTGCGGAACTGGCCGGCTCAATTCCGGACATGGTCGCGACGATCATTCCCATGACAAACAACAGACCGAGTGACAGGGTGTACAACGAGTTCATGCTTTGGTTCTCCGTCGGTCCCGCAATTGCGATTTGGGGAGGTTGAGGCTCCCACCGAAACAAAATCTACCTGACACTTCGGGTCTCGGCGGGAGCCTCGACCTCCCGCTTTCCAATAAAATCCGAAGCACTACAGCGCTGAGTAGAATTCTCTGGCGTGGGCGGGTCTCCGGACCCGTCCCACCTCGGAGGTTTGGCCGTAGTGGACGAGGCAACGAGTCCGATGCTTGAACCGACTCCCAAGGACTCGTCGCCTCGTCCACTA
>CAMYKF010000588.1 GCA_947258905.1 uncultured Pirellulaceae bacterium
CCGAGGCGAACCACCCTAAAAACGGCTCGGACGGAGCCTCGCCCTCCCGTTTTATTTTGCAAAACCTCTAATCCAGCAACTTCGCACCGTTATTCTTGCCGCAATGATCAATAATCCTTTGGCAAACCTCTTCGGCCTGCTCGCCCGTCAGGGTCGAATCGATCGATCGCAGGACGACCGATAATAGCACGCGTTTTTGGTCGGAACCATCTTTCGCCGGGTTGCGGAACGTTTCCTTGTACGTGACCGATTCCAGCAAGTCGCCACCGGCCTGACGCACGCTGCGCGCCAGATCGGCCCAGCGAACCGCTTCGTCGACGATGAAGTTGAAATCGCGCAAGATGGCCGGAAACGGACTAATCGCCGAATGCGTGGCAATCACGGTCGCGTTGCTGAACAAAACCGCCATGTCCAGTTCCGCGACAGTCGCGTCCTGGCGGAATCCGAATAACTCCTTGCCGTAATCGGAGACCTCACCCAGCCAGCCCAGTCGCTGGCCGTCCAGAGTCAACTCGGAAGCACGTGTGGGATCGAGTATTTCAAAGTCACAAACTTTGGCATCGACGACCGATCCGGCATTCAACAACCCGACCATCGACTCAATCGCGCCTTTGACCTGCCAGTAGTCGCGCTGGCTGACAATGGCCACCTTCCACGGCTCTTCCGGCAACGAGGTGCCGTGGGGCAAGTACACCCGCGCTATCTCGAACAAATCGATGTGCTGGTTCTGCTTGTATTCGTTGATGCGGAAGACTTCCAGCAAACTGGGCACAAGGCTGCGCCGCAGCAAATTGACCTGGCCCATGTTTTGCGAGGCCTTTTCCAGTACGCCCAGCATCGGCTGGCTGCTTTGCAGCGGCGCATGATCGGTCCATGGCGAGAAACACTGCGACCATTTACCGGGAACCAGGCTGGCCGTCATCGCTTCGTCGAATCCGGCCGCGGTCATGGCCCGCCGCACCTTGTCGACGACGCGATCGGTTACGTCACGCACGGTGGCGGCCATCGGCACTTCGATGTCATCGGGGACATTTTCATAGCCGTACACGCGGCCCACTTCCTCGATCAGGTCGACTTCGCGCGTCACGTCCATTCGCCAGGGCGGCGGGATTACGGTCACTTCATCGGCGTCGCTGTCCAGCAACTGGTCCTTGACCTGATCGGAAAACCCGGCGGTGTTGACGTTGAGCGAAATGCCTGCCGAGCCCCCCTGTCCGCCCACGCTTTTCGTCAGGCAACGAGCAAATCCCAGCGACTCGAGGATGGAAACGACGTTGTCGCGAGGAATCTCAATGCCGAGGATGCGATCCAGCCGGGCGAAACGCAAGCGAATCGGCTGACGCGGATCGGGCGGTGAGCCGGCGTCGATAAAACCCTCCGCGACTTCACCACCGCAGATTTCCTGAATCAACTGGCAGCAGCGGCGGCTGGCCCAGTCGATATTTTCCGAGTTGATCGTGCGCTCGAAACGGAACGAAGCGGCACTATGCAGATTCAACTGGCGGGCCGTGGCCCGAATCGACATGGGATTGAAGTGGGCGGCCTCGACCAGCACGTTGACCGTGTCGTCGGACACTTCGGTAGCGGCGCCGCCCATGACACCGCCCAATCCCACCGCGCGATTCCCGTCCGCGATCACGCACATGCCTGGCAGCAAGTCGTAAGTCGTGTGATTGATGGCTTCCAGTTGTTCTTTCGCGTGCGGCTCGCGCACGATGATTTTGTCGCCCTGCAGCCGGTCATAATCAAACGTGTGCAGCGGCTGGCCGCATTCCAGCATCACGTAATTGGAGATGTCGACGATGTTGTTGACCGATTCCACGCCTACGGTGGCCAGCCGATCGACCAGCCATGCGGGGCTGGGACCGACCTTGATGCCGCGCACCAGACGGGCCGTGAATCGATAACAAAGTTCGGGACACTCGATCTCAACCGAGAAGTTGTCGTCGACGGCAGGAGCGGCCGTGGGTGTCTGGGGCGCGGGGATGCTCAGCGCGTGATCAAACAGGGCGGAAATCTCGCGGGCCACGCCGACATGTCCGAGGCAGTCCGCGCGGTTGCTGGTGACTTCCAGGTCGATGCACAGGTCGCTGCCAACGTGCTCGCTGCCTTCGTGGTTCAGACCCGTCATGGTCAACCGATCCACCAGCTCATCGTGATCGGGCAGCTCGACATATTCCGTAAGCCAATCCTGGGATACAAGCATTTTCTACCTCTTGACCTTCGACCTTCGACCTTCGACCTTCGACCTTCGACCTTCGACCTTCGACCTTCGACCTTCGACCTTCGACCTTCGACCTTCGACCTTCGACCTTCGCTTCGACCTTCGACCTTCGACCTTCGACCTGCCGTTAAAACTGTCGCAGGAAACGCACGTCATTGGTGAACAAGTCTCGAATATCGGTAATCTGGTGACGAATCATGCACAGACGCTCGACGCCCAGTCCGAATGCAAACCCTGACCAGACTTCGGGATCGTAGCCAACCGAATTGAGCACATTGGGGTCGACCATTCCAGCACCACCGAACTCGACCCATTTGCCGTTCCAGTGGTAATCCGCTTCCACGCTGGGCTCGGTGAATGGAAAGAACGAGGGGCGAATCCGCACCGGCACACTTTCGCCCAGATAGTTGGTGGCGAACAGTCGCAACACGGTTTTCAGATCCGCCAGCGAGACGTCGCGGTCGATCAGCAGGCCTTCCATCTGATGGAACATCGGATAGTGCGTGGGATCGGCCGTATCGGGACGATACACGCGACCCAGGGAAATGATGCGGATTGGCGGTTGCGTATTTTCCATGACGCGAATCTGCACCGTGCTGGTCTGGCTGCGCAACAAACGGTCGGGCGCCGTGTCGTGCTGCGCGCCGGCGACGGACAGGTAAAAATTGTCCAGCGGATCGCGGGCCGGATGGATCTCGGGGATATTCAGGGCTTCGAAGTTGTGCCAGGGGTCCTCGACTTCCGGACCATCAGCCGGTGTGAACCCGAGACGGCCCATGATGTCCTTGAGTTCCTCGATGGTTTGGGTGATTGGGTGCAATCGTCCGATCCGCGGAGCTGCACCGGGCAACGAGACATCGAATTGCGGATCGCGGACGCGCTCGGCCGCGGCGCCGGCCAGTTTTTCCTGGGCCTGTTCGAAGGCGGCCTGGATCGCGTTCTTGACTTCGTTCAGCTTTTTGCCGGCGGCCGGTTTGTCTTCACCGGCGACCTTGCCCATGTTTTTTTGCACCGACTTGAGTCGTCCCTGACGGGCGCCGAGGAATTCCACGCGGGCCTGTTCCAGTTGTTCGTCATCGCCGGCAGCATTGAAGGCTGTCTCCGCGTCGGCGGCCAGCGACTCCAGTTGATTCAGGAAATCATCCAGCGGCGTTGCGGTTTCAGAAGACATGATTGGGACACCTGTCGATCGATTGATGAATCACTTCCATGATCCAGAATTGACACAAAAAAAACAGCACCAGTTCGGTGCTGTTGGACGATTTACGGTTGCAGGCCACCGCAGTCAGGCAGGCAAGGCGCCTTTGGCAGCCTCGATGATTACGTCAAAACCGGCGGGATCACAGATGGCGATTTCCGACAGCGACTTGCGATCGAGTTCAATATTGGCGGCCTTGAGTCCGGCAATGAACTGGCTGTACCGCATACCACGCTGGCGACAGGCGGCATTGATACGAATGATCCACAACCGGCGGAAATTGCGTTTACGTGCCTTGCGATCCCGATACGCATAATGGCCACTGCGAATCAGTGTTTCCTTGACGGTGCGTAGCAGATTGCCACGACCACCCCGATAGCCTTTGGCACGTTTGTAGAGACGTCGTTTGGCGCGAGTCCGCGCTGCACCTTTGGTCGTACGCATGCTGGTTTCCTCAATGCCCCGGCAAGGCCCCGCAGTCTGTCCGCGGCGACGGTTTAGTTACTGTATTTGCCGAGTGACTCGCGAATCTTTTGTTCCATGGTATCGTCCAGCACCGTAGTGCCGCGCAGGTTGCGCTTGCGTTTTTGCGAGACACGCACGTTGCGGTGGCTGGTGCCGGCAGGACGATGCTTGGCCTTGCCTTTGGCCGTCAGCCGAAAACGCTTTTTCACACCCTTGTGGGTCTTCATTTTGGACATAACAGGAACTCGTTGCGATGGGTCGGCGACCCGCTATTCACCTGATTAGGAAACGCGAGATTGTAGGAATTCAACCGCCAAAGCGAAAGGGGATTTCCGTTTCCTCCGCGAATTCTAATCAAATTGGCCGCAAAAAAGGCTCACACGAAATCAGCGGGCGGGACCGGAACAGCACCCAGTAATACCGAAGGCTCGCCGGTTTCCAGTTCGTCTTGCAGATACAGGTTGTGCAAATCGTGTCGCCGCCGCGGCCAGATATGAAATGGACCGTCACGCCAGCCGCGAATATTCCAGAGTCCCTGAATTCCGTTGTCGGTAATGGTCCCGCGATAGTTCACATCGTGTTTACCCTGGTAGTGTTTGGTCCATTGGCAGGTCCGCGTATCGAGATCATAGGCGCCCTTGATCACCCAGGGACCGACATAGTCAGTGCCCTCGCCGGCGATGACGCCATTTTCAAAGTTGATATACAGGTGCATCCAGCCGCGTCGGGGCTGGTGATCCTCGATGTAGAATCCGGACCATTCGCCGCTGGGCAGATGTGGGTCGGTTTCAAAGGTGGAGGTTTGATTCACGATTTCGATTCCTCGGAAGGCAGTTATTTCTCAGGCGGGCCGGGCTGGCAGGTTATTGAAGCATGCGGATTTGCGGCTCCGGGTCAAAAACGGTGCAACGCGCGGGCTGTAGACGCGCAAAAACACGGCATTGGGTGCGAGCAGCGGACAGGCGACACTTGAACCATGCGGCCTTCAGGATCGTAGGGCAGTTGTACCGCGTCGCACGAAACGGGATGCGGTTCTCAGCCGATACCACCAATAGACAGGGAAAAAAGCCAATTCGGTAATTCGGGATTATCCGCCTTTATTGAGGCTTGGGTCCGCGAAAAGCCGGTTTTTTTTGGCTTGTTGTGAAGTTCTCTTGGCCGTTAGGGTAATTCGGGCGGCTTTGGCCCGGCCTAACGGAATTTTTCGCGATTTAGTGCTTGTAAATCGAAATATTCTCGTCACAATAAGCACTACTTCGGGGGCGTGGTGTACCCCGATCTTTTCCCCATTGCTTCCGCGTACAGGACACAAATCGGAATTGGCCCTTTTGTTATAATTACTGGCTGATTTCGGGATTTGTTGTTTTAGTTTTTATTTTTTTTTCTCTCGGAGGACTGTGTATGTCTACTCGTAGAAAAGGGTTCACGTTGGTCGAACTCTTGGTCGTGATTGCCATCATCGGTATTCTCATGGCAATGTTGCTGCCTGCCGTTCAGCAGGTACGCGAAGCCGCACGTCGTACTGACTGTGCAAACCGTCTTCGTCAGTGCGTTCTGGCGACCCACAACTACCATGACTCGAACAAGCGTCTGCCTCCGGCAGCCCTGTTCAGTGAAATGGTTATGACTGATGCCATTGCTCT
>CAMYKF010000589.1 GCA_947258905.1 uncultured Pirellulaceae bacterium
CCCGCAATTTCTTTGGCTATCACCGCGGAGTAGATCAGGTTGCCGAAGCGGCTCTGGCAGCGATCAAGGAAGCTGGAGCCACGTTGATCGATACCGAGGACCTGTCCGTCACCGAGGAGGCTGGCGACGCCGAAACAACCGTCCTGCAATATGAACTCAAACACGACATGGCGGCTTACCTGTCGCGACTTGGTGCCGACTCGCCCATGAAAACGCTCAAGGACCTGATCGAATTCAATGAGCAAAACAAGGATCGCGAAATGCCGTACTTTGGTCAGGAATTTTTTGAGCAGGCCGAGGAGAAAGGGCCACTCACCGAATACGAATACATCGAAGCTCGCGCAAAGTGCCTGCGACTCACACGCACGGAAGGCATCGATGCCGTGATGGACAGACACGAACTGGACTGCATCGTCGCGCCCACGATGAGCATCCCTTGCCTGACCGATCTGGTGAACGGCGATCACTGGCTGGGATTCAGCACCAGTCCGGCAGCCGTTTCGGGCTATCCTTCGATCACGGTGCCAGCCGGATATTACTTTGGACTTCCCGTTGGATTGTCATTTTTTGGCCGGGCATGGAGTGAATCGCGATTGATCAAGTTCGCCTATGCCTTTGAACAGGCAACGAGGTTCCGCGTGCCACCGAAGTTTTTGGTAACGGCTGATTTGACCGTTTAATGATCTCAACCGGCATGCCCATGCCAGCGTGGGCATGGCACCCAAACATTCCACCTCTCAATCTCTAACAAAGAAATTCGAACGCGGATTTCCGAACTGCAACCCTTCTTGATGAGCGTAGACCGCCTTGCCAGCCTTTTCCTGGATTTCGCTGCTCAGCGCGCAGGACGGGGAGAGAGCCACATACAGAAAAACGAGGCAGCTCAAAATGTACTTGCTCACCTTGAAAATGAGCTTTTTCATCAAACCTCTCAAGTGTGAGAAACCAGAAACAGCATAGCACCCCTCGGCGTTTGCTGTGCGCCTATTGTTGGCCTGTCAAGACCTCAATCGCCGCTTCCAGTTGAGGGTCAGCGCCCTCGGTTCCATCGAATGGGCGCGGCACGGTGATATCGGGCTCAACGCCTGTGCCTTCAAGTCTTTGTCCGTCGACACTGACATCGGTAACGGCCAGATATAGCAAATCGCCGTTATGCAGCAGGAAAGGCCGCCCGCCAAGGACAGCTCCAGCCGTTGTTTCACCAACAACGGTTCCCAGTCCCAGCTTCCTGAACCCGAATGTAAACAGTTCCTTGCCGCTGGTACTGCCGTCGTTGGTTAACAGAACAACCGGCTTGCCCCACACGCCCGTATAGTTTTGCGGCTCGCCATCGCGTGTCGCCGATTCGACACTGGCGATGGCAGGCCGAAACAAATTGAGGTAATTCAGATCGGCTCCGCCCCAGCCATCTCGCAAGTCCATGATCAATGCATCGCATTTCGACAAACCACCCCACAACAGCGCGGCGCGAATTTGCTCCTGATATTTGGAGCCGGCATAAGACCATGCGTGCAGGTAACCAATTTGCGCACCATTTCGCTCGATCACTTTAATGCTGTCCTCCAGCGCCACCTCGAACATTGTCCGCCCGTCGAGTTCCTGTACGGGCACTTCGAGCGTCACCTCCTGGCCCGCACGCCGAACCACAACGGAGACCGATGTATCCGTCTTGCCAGCGAAGGAAAGAATCGGGTGAAACGGAGCCCCCTCAACAGAAACAATCTCGTCACCGTACTGCAGTCCCGATTCCGCGGCGGGGAAACCGTCAAACACCGCGGACACGACCCGCTTGCCATCGACTATCCGCGAATCGATTCCAATCCCTGCGTAGACAAACAGCGACTTGTCGTCCTCGTCGTACAGCTGGTGAAAAACACCCAGCAGCTGGTAACGTTTGGGATTCAGCCTTGAAAAGTAATGTGTGTGCGAGGCGTCGAGCGTCGCCAGCAGTTCGTTGACAATCGCTGCAAACGCGTCGCGGGTTGGTGCGGCAATGGCCCGGCGGCGGAACTCGGCATAACGGGCCTTCCATTGGTTAAGGTTGAAGCCCGGATCAAAGAAATGCTCCTCGACGTGGGCGGAAACCTGATCAAACACGTAACCTCTGGAAAAGGTGATGTCATTGGTCAGCTCATCGTCAGGCTGCTGGGCACCGGCAAACGGAGTGCTGGCCCATACAAGAATTATCGGAGCGAAAACCCGGATCAAATAGTTCATGATTGATGGAGTCGTGAAGCATGCTGAAATGGTGAATAATGCACAGTCAGTAGTTCCAATAACTGAGCCGCACGCGCTAGCGTCGGGTCCTTGATGGAT
>CAMYKF010000590.1 GCA_947258905.1 uncultured Pirellulaceae bacterium
CCCCGCATGATGGCCTGGTGCAAGGGCGTCTTGCCCCAGTAACCGGGATGGTTCACATCAACGCCGCGGTCCAGCAGGTAGCGCACGCCCTCAACGTCGTCGAAGTCAAGTTTTCGCAACAGCACGGTTGCACTGCGGTCGGCATCCAGTCCATGGTCGAGCAACACTCCCATGCAATCGTGGCGGGGGAATTCGGCCACATGATACGTGGCGTCTTCATCGTTCACGTTCGCTCCGAATTGCAATAACAACTCGGCCAGCCCGGCGTTATTGCAAACGCCGCATGCGGCATACAGCGCCGTCTCGCGTTCCTCGCCCAGCATGAAAAACGTATTGGGGTCGGCACCGGCTTCCAGCAAAGCGTGCGCGGTTTCCAGCAACCCGGCGATGCGTGCCGGATCGTCATGCTGCATGAATCGTGAAAAGCACAGGTAAAGCAGGGGAGTCCAGTTGCGTGGTCCGCCCGGACGATTGGCCGAATCGGGATCGGATTGCAAAAAGCCCTGCACGGCGGCTACGTTTCCGCACACCGCTGCCGTGAAGATGTCGCGGGACTCGAGGTCCGGATGTTTCTGCACCATTCGTCGCGCGGCATCGAGATCAGTTGCATGATCATGATCGATCGCTGCACAATTGGTGGCGCAGGCCTTCTCGATAAACGCGTCGGTCACTCGCCTCGACTACCTGTCAAAAAACGTGTCAATCGTTGCCTGTTTTTGTCTGGCCAGTTCGTCGGCCTCGCGGGCCACACCGGAAATCTCCTCGGTCACCCTCTGGATTTGTTCTTCCAGCGATTGCAGTTTGTCGAGAAACGGTTTGGCCGCATCCGGGTTGTTGGCCAGCACTTCCACGTTGCTACGCACGCGAGATTGATCGACAACCAGTGCGGCCTTACGCGCTTGCAGACCGGACTCTCGTTTAATTACAGAAGTCAGTTCGGCGTCGATTTCAAGAAGTTCTTCCAGAAATGCCTTGTCAGCCGCTTCAATGGCGACGCCGTCCCGCTCCCAGCCAGCCAGGCGGCGCGCCGTGGCCTCGCTCAATGGTCGCCGCTCTTCCTCGCGGCTGGCAAACGACACCTCAAATCGCTGACTTGAACGTGCGTCGGACTCGATTTGATACCGCAATCTGCCGTCGTTGGTAGCATCCGAAGGAGGTTCCACGTTTTCGTTTTCAGCAGGAGCCGACATATACAGGACCAAATCGCGTGGTTCCGTATCGCGATTGTCGATGCCGAAAACCTTGCGACGCAACACTTCCCGCGTATACACAATTTGCTCATCCTTCAAGGCGATAGACACCAGCTTGCTTTCGTCATCGGTGTCGTCTCGGCGCACTTCTACCGCCCGGTCGACTCCGTAGACAATTTCGGTGTTCTCGTCGACGTCCAGTCGGCCAAACTTGCCATCCCCGACAAAATCTCCGTCACGCATGATGGATACCGGACCGGAAACGATAGACAGCCCGGTCGCATTGGTCACCTGCACGGCCCGAAACGGCGACGAGGTCCCGTCGTTTTCGTCGAACACGCTGATCAGGCTGGCTGGCACTTCGTTGGAGAAAACTGGCAGTGCAGCGCTGCGCCCCGCGCCCAGGTCCACCGGCTTTTCCAGCTGGTAACGAACCATCTGCGCCGTGCGGCTTTCCTGGGCCGCCTGACGAAAGGCGCTTTCAATATCGATGCCGGAACTCCTGCGCGGCGGGCCGCCGCCAAACGGGCTGCCCCCGCCGAGTCCACCGCCGCCGCCAAATCCGCCACCGCCGAAGGCACCAAAGCGTCCGCCACCACCCATCCTTCCTCCGTCCTCCCGGTCCGGCGGCGTAAAGCCGAACCACTGCGTCACCAGGATCAGTCCTTCGGTGAATTCATAAACGGCATCACCGAAATCGGGGCGCTCGGCCACCAGTGGCGAGAAGATGTTGACGTGAAAGGACTGCGGCTTGCCGCTACGCAACTCCAAAGCCACTTGTTCCCAGTCGACGCCGGTCACGTTGTCCACATGGGCCCAGCCCTGCAAATAGACCTTGCCTTCACGGATGGACAGCCGGTACGTCATCCGCCAGATCGGCATGTCGACCACATAGGCGAAACGCACATCCCGCTGGCCCTCACCATCGAACAGCAATTCCAGCGTCTTTTGATTCGCCTTGCGCGACTTGACAACGCCCTGCATCGCCTCCCCCAGGGTTCGCCGCAGCTCCTCCTTGTCGAAATGCACACGGTCGACCCGAGCCAGCTCAACCGATTGCAAACCGTCGTCATTCAGCAGCACGATCGTCTCCCGAACCTGCTCTCCCTCGGTGCGATTCTCGACTCCGTAAATCGTGCCCGTGACCTGGGTGCCACCAATGGTCAGCGTGACCGCCTCGCCGCGAAACCGCTGAATCAACTGCGCCAGTGTCATTGGCATGCCCACGGTGTTGGCGGCCACGTCTTCTGGTTCGGGCGCTGGTTGATACTCGACGGCCCGCACATTGCCGCCACCCTCGTCGGCAAACACCAGGCTCTTCAGGACATCGTCCACATCATGCGAACTGAATTTGATCTCGAACCGTTGTTTTCCTTCTACCTGTCCCTGATGTTGCAGCTGGCCAACACCCGAGTTGTACAGCACGAGGCGTCTCAGCGGCGGTAACTCGGCCAGCGGATATGCCTCGGCGGCTTCTTCAGCAGTCGATTCCCGTTCCGCAGTCTGCTCCGGCACGGCCAGGTCCTGTGTGGCCGCCGGCGAATCATCCTGGGCGATGGCAGGCAGGGCGGCAAGGCATCCCAGGCACCATGCCAGCGCATATCGGTACAGTGATTTTCTGCAATTGGTGGTCATCAAGAGTCTCTCCCAACTAGTGCCCCCGTCGGGAACTGCCCGGCCGCGGATAGATGGCCAGCAGCCGTGATTGCTCAACAACTCTCCCGAAGGAATTCGATTGAATTGTTGAATGACCGCGAGCGGGACCCTAGTATATACAGAGCTGCAGGGGCGTTCTACTGTTTTCGAGATTCCTTGACATGTCTCGTTATATTCTCTGGATGGTTTGCCGATCGCAATATGCGCTGGTGTTGCTGGTCGTCACTTGCCCCTTACTGACAGCCTCTTCTGCCCATGCCCAGTCCACGGTCGTCCAGTTGCCCGGCCAGTCACAATCGGAATCCGGATTGACGTCCGTCGTCGATGCGGGCGACGACGTGCCCAGCAGCGTATCGTCGCTGGTCAAACGAACCGAAACGTCGCTGGCCCGGCCCACTCCTGCGGCGTGGCGCGCGGAAATGCCGGCCAGACGGCTGCTGGCCATGATGAACCAGGCGGGCTTTCAGATACTGCTGCATGAATCCGCAGGGGACAACCGTTTGGACGATGATGCTCTGATTCGAATGGCGCTGCACAACGCCTCCGTTGCCGTGAACTTGCGCTTTGCCCTCGAGCCCTTTCAATGCGACTACCTGATCGACGATTCTGGCGTGATTGTGATCATGTCCGAAGACGCATTGCTCGACCACCTGGTGCGTTACACGTACAACATCAGTCAGTTGGCGCAGGACTACGACAGTGCCCTTGAGGTTGCACAGCTGATCACCGAGACCATCGACCCCGACAGCTGGGACGAGAATGGTGGGACCGGACGCATGGTCGTGACCGGTGTCGGTTCCGGCATGATCATGACGGTCACTCAAACGTACCGAAACCAGCGAGAGGTGCAAAAGCAACTGGCCAGTGCCATACGCATGGGAAACGGCCCGGTGAGTTCCGGCCTCGACGTGCTGTCGATGGGTGGCGCTTCGAGCGCGGTTTTGCTTCCCGAAGAGTACCTGGCTCTGCGACGCAACCTGCGCGGCATGTCGTTGCCCGGCAGCGGTACGACCAGCGGATTCGGCGGCGGATTCGGACGCGGTGGCGGCGTGTTCTAGAACGCATTTCAGGAATTCCACCCGCTGATTCGGAGTGGACGAGGCAACGAGTCCTTCCACGATTTCACGTGCGCAAGCGGAATTGCGAGCTAAATATCAGACGCGACGTTCTCGTCGGGTAACACTGAACGCCGAGCATCTCGCTCCCCGCCCGCCGCAAAGCGGCGGGCGGGGAGCGAGATTATTTCTTGTGGCATGTAACCCGAGCTTAAGCTCGGGCCTGGTACAGGTTCTTCACTTGCGCTTTAATGGATGCCTTCACTTGCGCTTTAATGGATGCCTGACAGTGCTCCGTTTGAGCAGCTAGTATGCCTGACAGTGCTCCGTTTGAGCAGCTAGTTCGCCGCCTTCATTCCCAATTTCTCCAGCAACTCCATGTCGGAACTTTCGTCCGGGTTGGGAGTCGTCAGCAGCTTGTCGCCGTAGAAAATCGAGTTGGCACCGGCCAGGAAACACAACGCCTGCCCGGCTTCGCCAATCGACCGCCGGCCCGCTGACAACCGCACATAAGATTTGGGCATGAGGATGCGGGCCGCGGCAATCGTCCGCACCAGTTCCAGCGGATCGATCATCTCCCGATCACCCAACGGCGTGCCAGGCACCGGCACCAGCATGTTGATCGGTACCGAGCCCGGATGTCCGGCCAGCGTGGCCAGCGTATGCAGCATGCCGGCCCGGTCCTGCTGCGATTCACCCATGCCGATAATCCCGCCACAGCACACATGCATGCCGGCATCGCGTACGTTTTGCAGTGTGTCCAGCCGGTCATCGAAGGTACGTGTGGTGACGACTTCCGGATAATACTCGCGCGACGTATCGATGTTGTGGTTGTAGTAATCGAGTCCGGCGTCGGCCAGTTGCTGCGCCTGCCCGGGCGTCAGCATGCCCAGTGTCATGCAAGTTTCCATGCCCAGATCCCTGACCGCCTGGATGATTTCAACCAGCTGGTCCAAATTGCGGTCCTTCAGGTCTCGCCACGCGGCACCCATGCAAAAGCGTCCTGCGCCGTTGGCCTTTGCCGCTTTGGCAAACTCCAGCACCCGCGCCGGGTCCATCAGCTTCTCATTGTCCAAACCGGTCTGGTATCGCGCACTTTGCGAGCAGTATTTGCAATCCTCGCTGCAGCCGCCTTGCTTGATGTTCAGCAACGTCGACAACTGCACCTCGTTGGGATCAAAGTGCTGACGGTGTACGGTGGCCGCGCGATACACCAGATTCATCAGCGGCAACGCGAGCAGCGCGTCAACTTCGTCGCGGGTCCAGTCATGGCGAATGTCTGTGTCCGTATCAGTCCGGGTCATCGTGGGGTTCATGGCGTTTCCATAATCAGTTCGAGCGCCCGGTCAATCGATGTCCAGGCCGTTTCCAATTGTTCATCATTCATACAGTAGGGCGGCATCAGGTAGACGACGTTGCCCAGCGGTCGAATCAACACGTCGTCAATCGAATCGTGAGGATGCCAAAACCATTGTTTCAGCTGCTGGCCGATTTGCGAACGGTACCCCGGATCATCGACCCGGACATTCAGGGCCGCGATCGTGCCCTGTTGACGCAGTCGTGTGGCCAGCTGATGCCGGGAAACCTGTTTTAGTCCGTCGCGATGAGCCGCTTCGATCCGCTGCCACGATTTGCGTGTTTCCGGCAATTGCAACAGCTGTAGCGAGGCATTGGCGGCGGCACAGCCCAGCGGATTGGCCGTGTACGAATGGCCATGGCAAAACATGGTTTGCCCGGCACCGGCGAAGGAATCGTAAATCCGGTCGCTGGCGACGGTCACACCCAGCGGCAGGAATCCGCCCGTCACCCCTTTGGACAAACAAATCAGGTCGGGCTGGACCCCGACAACATCGCAGGCAAAGTTCTCGCCCGTCCGGCCAAACCCGGTCATGACTTCGTCAAATACGATCAGAATGTCATGCCGTCGCAGACGCTCGATCACGCCAACGACAAACTGCGGGCGGCACATTCGCATTCCCGATGCACCCTGCACCAGCGGCTCCATGATCATGACCGCCACTTCGTCAGCGTGCTGTTCCAGGAACCGATCGAGCGTCGCCAGTGCTTCCGCTTCTCTGGCCTGGATTTTCGCGTCATCTTGCCAGGTATCCACAAACGGCATCACATCCACTTCGATCATCCAGCGTCGCCAGGCTTCAAAGAACCCGCTGGAGGCTCCCGCCGACATCGCGCCCAGCGTATCGCCATGATAGCCCCCCTCGAACGCCATCACGCGACGACGCTCTGGCTTACCGATGTTTTGCCAGTACTGCGCCGCCATTTTCAATGCTACTTCCACGGACGTGGAACCGTCGTCAGAGAAGAAGACACGATTCAAATCGCCGGGCAGCAATCCGGCCAGTGACTCGGCCAATTGAATAGCAGGCTCGTGCGTGAATCCGGCAAAGATGACTTGTTCCAGCCGGCTCGCCTGTTCGGCAACCGCTGCGGCAATCCGCGGATGTGCGTGACCGAACAGATTTACCCACCAGGACGAAATGCAATCCAGCAACTCGCGACCGTCAGCCGTTTGCAGTACCGCGCCCCGGGCCGATTCAATCGCGATCAGATCGCTTCCGGATGTCGCGGCGGAAAACGGATGCCACACGTGACGACGATCGCGCCCGATCAGTTGCTGGTGCAGTTCTTCGCGAAGCGGCGAAACCGATTTTTCGATCATGTTGCCGCCCCGTTCTGCAGCGTTATGAACAGCACGCGATAATCGGCCTCAACCGGCTGGTCGTCTTTGCCGCCAAGCAGCGCCGATCGCATCACGGAAGTTTTCGCAGGCACCGGATCCATCGTGGTGCAAGCACCAATGGACTTGAGCGTATGCAGGAAATCTGCCAGACCGGTGTGGACTTCGGTGATCTCCTCGACACGCACCCGGCCCTGCCACGGTGACCGCGTCGCCAGCCAGCGCGCAAACTCCTGCTCCTCCAAATAGGTCTGAAATCCCCGAGCCGGTTCCGGTATCCCGAATTTCCGATTGACGCCGGCAAACGTTCCTGCCGCCAGGGTCGTGAACATCAACCAGCCGCCTGGTCGTACACAAGTCATCAATCGCTCCAGCGCTGATTGCCAGTCGGTGAACCACTGCAAAGTCAAATTGGAACAAATTAGATCGTAAGTTCCGCGTGCGGGATCAACGGATTCACCGTCCAAAGGTTTCAGCGTCAGTTGAGCGAGCTCGCTGGTTGTGTGCGATTGCAATTGCCGGCGACATTCGTCCAGCATCCGCGGGGACAGGTCGGTGATGGTCCAGCGGGTGTGCGAATAGTGCCGAACCAAAGGCAGGGTCAGAAATCCAGTGCCGCAGCCGATTTCCAGCGCGTGTTTCACCTGGGTCGTGTCGACCTGCTGCGTGATGTGTTCGGCCAGGTCACCGGCAACCCGTTTCTGCAATCGTGCATGCCGGTCATATTCTCCGGAAGCGCGATCAAAGGCTGCCGCCACGCGCTCCTTCCATGCCGCGGCCGTCATGCCTGCTCGAGCATCTCGCGAATCAGCGCCGCACAGATCTCGGGAAACCTGAGCGGCAACAGATGACAGTCCGTTTTCAGCCATTGAATTTCGCATGCGGGGAAACAGGCTCGGGTATGCGCCGCGGTTACAATTTGGTCGTCAATCGCCGCGATGACCCGTCGGGGCCCGGCGAACACGTTCCATTGTTCCCGGCAGTCCGTGTTTCGCAAGGCTGCCAACCCCCGATCCAGCCATTCCATGTCCGGTTCGACTTGCGGCACCAGGTCGGGGGCACCGGCATTTTTGAAAAAGTCCGCGAGCACCTGCCCCGGATTGATGGCCAGCCCACGCTGCATGCGTGCCAGCACGCGATCCGGCCAACCCACCGGTTTGGCATCGGCAGCCGCAATGTGCCGATGAAACTCTTCATCAGCTGCAGCCGTGGTCTGCTCGCCCGGCGACGCCGGAAAATCTTCGGCACACGTGAACCTTGTAAAACCGCCAATCGAGACCAGGCGGTCGAACGAAACCTGCTCGCTGTCCAGCAACCACAGCAAACCAAGTGAATGACCAATGGCCAGATCAAAATGATTTCCAGATTCCAATGCCGCAACGTCGTCACAGGCCGGCACGCAGGTTACTTTAAGAGTTTGGCCTGGCATCAGCTCACGCAATCGCCGGCTATGGCGTTCCCACAACCAGTTTCCGCAAGCCCAGCCACCGACGCAGATGATGTTCACGATATGGCCTTGTGAGTGATCAGCGCATCGATCGCCGCGAGCAGTCCGTCGACTTGCGCTCGTGAATGTATGGCGGAAAGCGAGATGCGCAGGCGTGCCGTGCCGGCCGGTACACTCGGCGGGCGAATCGCACCGACCAGGAATCCGCGTTGCAGCAATCCTGCGGCGACTTGCATCACCCGCTCGTCCTCACCGACGGTCACGGGCACAATTGGCGTACTCGAATCCAGCGTATCCAGTCCGGTCGCTCGCAATGCGGCACGCAGGTGTTCGGACAATCGTCGCAGGTGTTCACGCTCGTCGTTCATATCTGGAACCAGATCAAGTGCCGCGTCGATCATGCCCAGTATTGGCGGCGGCAGGGCCGTCGAGTAGATCAGCGCGGCACAGCGGTTAATCAAGTACTCACGGACTGGTTGTGAACAGGCGATAAAGGCGCCGTAAGACCCCAGCGCCTTGCCGCACGTGCCAAGGATAACTTCATGCTCTCGCGGCCCGCTCACCAGACCCATTCCCCGGGCACCGAGAACGCCGGTTGCATGGGCTTCGTCCACAAACAACTGTGCATTGTATCGCGCTGCCAGTTCCCGCATGCCTTTGACATCCAGTCGATCGCCGTCCATCGAGTACACCGTTTCGCAGACAATCAGTGCCGCGTCATCGGCTGTGACGGTTCGTTGCAGCAGTTGCTCAAGATGATCGAGGTCATTGTGACGGAAGCGTTTTTGCCGGACACCGGCGGCCGCCAGTCCAAGATGCGTGCTCGCATGACACAGGCGATCGGTGAACACATGCAACTGGCCATTGTCTTCGGCCAGCAACCTGCGATCGGCCAGCGCGGCCAGCACACCGCTGGCGGTCTGGAAACCGGATCCGATCAACAGTGCGGTCTCGCTGCCCTTCAGCCTGGCAAGTTTCCGTTCGATCTGTTCGCAGACGGCGAGATTACCCGAGATCAACCGCGAGGCTCGTGCACCGGCGCCGTACCGCCGGGCCCACTCGCCAGCCGCCTCAATCACCTGCGGATGCCGTGACAGACCCAAATAATCGTTCGACGCAAAATCAGCAACCTCGCGACCTTCCATCAGCAAACGCCCGCCCTCCAACGGCTCGGCCGCTTGCAAATGTCGCCGAGCCGATTGCGGCAGGTGATCAAGACAATCAGTGATGCGTTCGTAGAGGTTCACGAATTTGGTGTCAAGACGCGGCTTATCCCAATCTCAATCCTCGTAATCGTAATCGGGCGCGGTGATGCGCGCAAGGGTAAGTGCCTGCCCCTTGGGTGCCCGCTCAATTAGCGGTGGCTTCCAACCTCCGCACCGGGTACTTGATCGGCGGCTGGAAGCCACCGCTACAATACGAATCACCGCGAAGCGTTATTAGAACCTTGAATCTGATGGGCCGACATGGGGTTGATGTCGTCCGGCGATTTGCCGGCGGCGGCCATCAGATGGCGGGCCAGGCTGCGAGCCAGCGGCACGCTGCGAATGTAATCGAATTGCGGATAGCGGTCGGCCCACCATTGGTCGTAGACGCCGGAGGTATCGTATCGCACCACTTGCCACAGGTCGCAAGTGATCACATCCGGAAACTCGGCCAAGACTTCGGCAGCCCACTGATTCTGTAACTTCATGCCGCCTGGCTCGTAACCCGCGGGTCGGTCGGGAACATCGGCGATCCCGTCGGGCAATGGCGTGCAAGTGACCCACACGAGACGCGCGCCGGTGCGCTCCAGCTGACGGATGGCCTGCCGCAAATTGGCTTGCCACTCGTCTTTGGATTCCACCTGATCCCGGCGTCCAAAGCTAAACGCAATCACATCCCACTGGCCCCGGCCCTCACGCAAGTCGCCGAGGTAATGATGCAGACGCGTCCATTTGGCTGACGCACCGGTAGTCGCCGGCGGATGGTATACGTTGGCCTTGCCAGCCAGTGCCTCCTTGAGTGCACGGTCGTAATCGTAACTGGTCATGTCGCCCAGCGACAAATAGTTGGGCAAGCCTTGCTGGAAATTCGCATACGGGTTACCGAGGTATTCATAGCGAATTCGCGTGGCCACGATTGCTTCGCCTTCCCGCACGCCTTCGACAAACACCGACGTCTCGCCGGGACGCAAATCCAGAATGCTGCCTCCGGCAAGCAAACCGCGTCGTCGATGCAGGGTGACCGAATACAGTTGCGATTGCCGGTCGACCATGAACTGGCCCGGCATTTGGCTCTCTGTAAGGATCCCGCCAAAGGTCAGCGGATCGTTCGGCGGTGGCGAGCTCGATAACACAAAACGCTCAAGGGGCCGAACCTGTTGCCCGAGGGCCCGGTCGCGTTCGACCTGGTCACGAAACTGCATACTCACATACAGTGGATCGGGCAGTTTCCAGGTCAGCACCTGGTTGTTTTGCGGATTGCCATCGGGCGCGGACAGATCCAGCGTAATGGCCAATTGCCGGTTGGCCAGATCGATCTGCGGCCAGTTCAGCTTCATCAATACCGGCATGCCGTTGGGGATAAACACCTGGTAGTTGCGGTCCTGTGCCTGCAGTGTAAAGGAGTATTTCTGCCGGTCGATCACCAGTCCGTTGACGCGGACTTGCTCACGTGCCGCTGGTGCCCGGGCTGGATCTTGCGCGTGGGCCGGTTGCCACAGCGCAGGGCCGATCAGCACCAGAGTGAGAACAAATAGCAGCCAGTGTTTCATTGTCGAGTCACGCCCGAAGGAAAGAGTGATATCGCGCCTTCTTGATATTAGTCGGAACCGCCCTCCGGGGCAGCGCCAATTACGGACCAACCCGTAAGGGCCGGGCACAAAATCCTGGGCACGCAACGCCGACGCAAGCAGATCTTTGCGTGGCTTGGTCGGGAGACCAACCCACAACAGAGGAATCTCCTGTAACACATCGCCCGGTTTCTCGCTGGGAACTGTAACGAAAGCACGTTCAGCAGTTCAAGCGGACCAGGCGCGATGAGAAATTTCCTGAAGAGAATCTGGCGATCCACAAGGCGGGCCGATCGATATCACTTGACCAGCCAGTGGACCATTCGCGGCACGGTCGACGAGGTTTTCGAGGTGCTTGCCGATGTGGCCGATTACCCGCAGTGGTGGCAGGGCGTCTTTCTGGCTGTCGACGTAAACGACCAGGATGGTGAACCGGTAGCTCATGTTGTGTCACGGGGATTCCTGCCTTATCGAATTCACTTTACCGGGCAGCTGAAGAGCCAACGCGGTACGCAGGGATTCACCATTGAATCGAGTGGTGACTTCGCCGGACGCGGCACCTGGTCTCTGGAGCAAGTTGGCGACGAAGTGCACGTTACCTTTGACTGGAAGGTGCGTGTGGAAAAACGAACCATCAAGCACCTGTCCTTCCTGCTCAAACCTCTGTTTATTGCCAACCACCGCTGGACCATGGCACGAGGCAGCCGCCGACTGCAGCAGGTTATCAGCGGCAAACAACACTGCGACCCCGAACACGGAATGCCCGCGCCGGCAGTCGCGTGACACCCTCTGGTTGCGTGCTAATGATGCGGCTCATGTTGTGGGCGGGCTCTGTCTTCGTTCGACTGCTTGGCTGGCTGGTCTCCTGACATCCCGCTACCGACCGATCACCTGCTGGAATCGTTCACGAGACCGCAAGGGAGTCAGGGCACCTGCGTCATTCAGCTTGTTGGATTGTATCAACCCCTTGTCTTGCGCGATAACGATCAGGTCGATGGCCCAATCGGCCATCTGCTGCTGAACGAGTTGCATTTGCTGATCATTGAGGTCAGGCGCTTCGACGATGTTGTCGATCAGACCGGCCAGCATGGTGATGCTGAACCGGTAATGGGCCGCGTCATCGGGAGCCTGGTCGATCCATTCCAAGGCAAGATCACGAGCCTGCTCAAATTGGCCCAACCTCACGTTGGCCAGCGCCAGTTGGCGGATCTGCCACTCAACATTGCTGCGGAAGGACGGATTTTTCGGGTTGGCTTGCCAGGCCTTGAGCCCGGCGTCCCTGGCTTCGGCCAGCATTTCGCGTGCTTCGCTTATCGCCTCGCCTTGATCCATCATGCTCACCGCCAGATTTCCGAGGCCCATCGATAATGACCACCAGTAAGATGGCCGCTCGGGAAATTCGTCTGCCAGACCGCGAGAGATTTCGATGGAAATTCTCTGTAATCTTCGGCCATCGGCGCGATGGTCCAGTTCTTTTTCGGTAATGCTGCCCAGGTTTCCATATAGCTTGACCAATTCGTTCCGGTCATCGGCCGTCAGTCCGAACTGGTCTTCCTTTTTCAGCAGCAAGTCGATCGCATGCTGAAATTTTTCGGCAGCCATTTCGGGATCCGGTGGATCACGTCGTCGGCAGGCGATGCCCATTCCATTGCTGGCCATACTGGCAAGTCTTAAATATCGCGGTACGCCGGGAAAATCACCGGCCAGTTGTTCAAAGTTCTGCGTTGATTGCTCGTAGTATTCCAGAGCCGACTCATAGTCTTTGAGTGAATACAGGAGGTTGCCAAGATTCAGCGCCGTTGTCGCCATCTGGCCTTGCAGTTCGACATTGTCGGGCTCTGTTTCCAGTGCGGTTCCGGCAACACGGATCGAGGCCTGGTAGTTTTCGACGGCGGCGTCCATTTGGCCAATGGCTTTTTGCCCGATGGCCAGACTGTTATGAGCTCGCGACAGCTCGGAATGTACGAGGTGATCGCCGTCGAATTCCTCCATCCCGGCTAATAGCTGGACCGACTTGTCAAACGCCGCCACGGCCTCCGCTGCTTGTCGCTCGCGTTGCAGTGACATGCCCAGCAAACGGTACGCACTGGACAATTCAATCCGCGTGTTAAAATTGAATTCGAGTGCCTCTGCAGCATTGAGCAGTGCGATGGCGGCCTTGGCCGACTGGGTCGAATCCGACCGCTGCATGCCGTACAAGGCATGTCCGCTCAATCGATGCAGACGCCCCTGTTCCAGCAGCAATTCGGCCTGTTCCGCGCCATCTGCCGGAATTTGATCGAGAGCCGCGAGTGCCTTGGCATAGTGCCCGGTCGCCATTTCCGGCTTGCCCAGCTCCATCTGGATCTTGCCGATCCGCCGATGGGCGTGCGCCGTACGCAAACTGGCCAGTTCATCCTGTTCGGCTTCGAGGATTTCCTGTTGCAGTTCGAGTGCTCTCAACAAAAGCCGTTCCCGCAAGGGCGTCATGTGAGGTACGTTTCGTAGCGAATCGGCGACATCAGTCAGCATATCGTCGATAGCCTGTTCGGCACGTTGCAGGTGCCCCACCGCGCGCCCGCCCTGACGCTGCGACTCCGCGAGGTTGTTTTGAGCATTACGCCACTGCCAGGTCGTCAAACCGAGGCCGGCGGCCATTGAGAAGAACAACAACACCAACATGGCCGCCATGGCCGGATTGCGTTTACACCACCGGCTCAGCTGAGTCAGTTTGCCGGCGGGCCGCGCAGTGACCGATCGGCCGTTGAGAAAGCTTGCGAGGTCGTCCTGCAGCCGTTGCGCGTCGGTGTAGCGATTAGCCGCATCCTTCTCCAGGCACTTCATGCAAATTGCCGACAGGTCGCGCGGCACGGATGCATCGGCTTTTTCCGGTGACACAGGCACTTCTGTTTCGACCGCCCGCATCGTGGCCAGATTCGATTCGCCCAAAATCGGTGGCTTGCCCGCAAGCAGCTCGTACAGGATCGCGCCCAGGGCGTAGATATCAGATCGTTCGTCGATTTGATTCACCAAGCCACGGGCTTGCTCCGGCGACATATAGGCCGGCGTGCCAATTGTCGCGCCTGTTTGAGTCATCTGTTGATCGCTGGCGGTGAACCGGGCGAGGCCAAAATCGGCAATTCGCAACGCATCCACCAGATCGTCACCGGTCGCTTCGGTTTGTTCGCCGTCTGCAAAATGCAACAACACGTTTCCGGGCTTGAGATCGCGATGAATCACGCCCCGGGCGTGCGCGTGCTGCACACCTTCGGCCAGCCGCGCCACGATGCGTGCCGCCAGTTGCGGATCGATTTTCTTTTGGCGGTCGCGATACCAGTGCCCCAGCGTGCCGCCGTTGCAGAACGCCGAAGCGATGAACAGGATGGAACCATCGGCACCCGTTTCGTAGACCGGCACGATCGCCGGATGGCCCAGCATGGCAACAAGGCGAGCTTCGCGCACAAACCGCTCACGTGACTTGGCGCCGGACATCAACGATTCGAGGCGGGGAATCTTGAGCGCGACCAGCCGGCCCAGTTTCGTGTCGCGCGCCTTGAGTACGACACCAAATCCGCCCCGAGCCAGCGTCTCCAGCACTTCATAATGGCCCAGCTGTTTCGGCGTCGGGTTTTCCGTTGTCCACAGCGGCTCGTTTTGCCCGGGCGTTGAGTCCTCGCCGATTAGCGCCGAGTCGACCGCGGCCTGATGGAAGTCCGGGTTGCCATCCTCAAGCAATTGCAGGGCATGCCGCAATTCGAGGAAGTGTTGTCGCTGGTCGTCACTCAACGCCGCCAGCATGTCATCGGAGATGGCTGCTGACTCGCCTGACTGCAGCAACTGAATCAGCTGTTCCGCTGACGGTTCAGGTTGATTGGTTTCCGGATGAGTCATGCTTGAGCTGTTCCTTGAAAGCCACCAATGCCTGATACCAGCGGCGTGAAGCGGTGCTGACCGAAACGCCCAGTCGTTCGGCGATCTCTTCCAGTTTTAGTCCTTCCCAGTTGCGCCACTGAATAATCTGGCGATCTTCGTCCGACAGCCGTGAGAGGGCTCGCTGGATAGAGTCGTTTTGTTCGTCGGTTACGGCGCGGGTGCCAGGCGTGGGCATGCTGTCGACGATCCAGCCCGGAAGTTCGCGAGACTGGCTGTCGAGCAGGCGTTGTTCGCGTTCCACATCACGTTTGTCAGCGTGCAGGTCGCGCTTCATCTGCCGGGCCTGGTTGACCAGGATCTTGCGCAACCAGCCGCGAAACTCTTCGACCGTCTCTCCGCGGAACTGGTCCAGATTGTCGACCGCCTGCAGCATCGATTGCTGGACGATGTCCGA
>CAMYKF010000591.1 GCA_947258905.1 uncultured Pirellulaceae bacterium
TAAAGCGTAACACTACCGTAAGCGTTCCCGTGATGATGGAGCTGACACCTGAAGAGGTTCGCAAAACACACGTCATGATTCGTGGCAGTTACTTGCAGCCTGGCGAAGGAGTCACCGCCTCCGTGATGGACGCCTTTCATCCCCTCCCAGACGACGCGCCGAAAAGTCGACTTGGCATTGCAATGTGGTTGATGAGCGATACAAATCCGCTCACAGCACGCGTCACGGTCAACCGTTTTTGGGCGAGGTTGTTTGGAATTGGAATTGTAGAAACCGAAGAAGACTTTGGAACACAAGGGAGCCAGCCGACACACCCGGAATTGCTGGATTGGTTGGCCGTCGACTTTCGCGAAAACGGCTGGAATGTCAAGCGCTTGCTGAAACAGATCGTCACTTCCTCGACTTATCGTCAGACAAGCATGGCGACGGACGACAGGTTGAAGCTCGATCCGCGTAATCTGTTGTATTCGCGTGGACCGCGTTTTCGGCTGCGTGCCGAAGTCGTTCGCGATCAGGCGTTAGCCGTTTCTGGTTTATTAAGTCGCAAAATGTATGGCCCGCCGGTCTATCCGCCAAATCCAGTCAAGGTTGTTCGGAGCGCATTTACCGGTGGGACGGTTTGGAAGGAGAGTCAAGGAGAAGATCGTTATCGGCGTGCTATGTATACTTACTTGAAGCGCACCGCGCCTCACCCACTGTTTGAGACGTTTGACATGGCAACTCGGGAAGTCTGTAACTTGCGGCGAATTCGTACCAATACGCCACTGCAATCTTTCATGACGTTGAACGATCGAACTTTCCTGGAGGCGGCTCAGGCCCTGGCGGTAAAGATGCTCGAAAACTCGAATCAACCCAGCGAGCAAATTGAACACGGTTTTCAGCTGGCACTTTTGCGACCCTGTGATCAGCGACAATTGAAATTGCTCTCGGAGTTGTATTCGGAAACGATCGAACGATACCGGGCCGCGCCCGAAGAGGCTCAGGCCATGATCGACGCGATGTCCGGATTTGGACTAGACAAAGAGACCATCGCCTCCGATTCCGCCGAGCTGGCGAGCCTGACGGTCGTGGCGAACGTTGTTTTGAATCTTGACTCATTTTTGACGAGATAGAAAGCACTTCGATGCCCATACAACCTCAACAGGAACTTGCCAATAACCGCGTCCAAGCGATGACTCGACGGCATTTTCTGGGCCGATGCAATTCCGGGCTGGGGGCGATCGCACTCGCTCAGATGGCAGGAGTCGGTGCTGCTGTTGCCGATGACAACCAGAGTAGCGCCGATATCCCCACGGCCCCGCGTAGTCCCATGTTTCCCGCTCGTGCCAAGAATGTAATTTATCTGCACATGGCTGGTTCTCCGCCGCAACACGAGTTGTTCGATTACAAGCCGGAACTGGCCAAACGTCATTTGCAAACCTGTCCGGATGAATTGCTGGCCGGCAAGACGTTTGCGTTTATCAAAGGCAAGCCCAAACTGATGGGTCCGCAGTACAAATTCCAGCAACACGGCCAGTCAGGTGCCTGGATCAGTGAAATGCTGCCACACCTGGCAACGTGTGCGGACGACCTTTGTTTTGTGAAATCGATGTTTACCGACCAATTCAATCATGCACCCGCCCAATTGTTACTGCACACAGGGAACCAACAGTTTGGCGGTGCGTCGTTCGGGGCCTGGGTGACGTACGGCTTGGGCACGGAAAACCAGAATCTGCCCGGATACATCGTGATGGTTTCGGGTGGCACGAATCCATCGGGGGGAAAGAGCCTCTGGGGAAGTTCGTATCTCCCATCGATTTATCAGGGCGTGCAGTGCCGTGGCGAAGGCGACCCGGTTCTGTATGTCAGCAATCCTGCCGGCATGCCCCGCGACGTTCGTCGGGCAAGCCTTGATGCACTCAACCAACTCAATCAACAGGAACTTGCCCAATTTCACGATCGCGAAACACTCACTCGAATCAACCAATATGAGCTCGCTTATCGGATGCAGGTTTCCGTTCCTGAGGTGATGGATATTTCTCGCGAATCAAAAAAGACGCTGGCAGCCTATGGTGCCCAACCGGGTAGTGCTTCGTTCGCTAATAACTGTCTGCTCGCACGGCGGTTGGTTGAGCAAGGCGTACGGTTTGTGCAGCTATTTGATTGGGGTTGGGATATTCATGGGACCGCTCCCCACGACGACTTGGTGACTCAGTTGCCAAAAAAATGCAAAGAAGTCGATCGGCCGATTACCGCACTGCTCAAGGATCTGAAACGGCGTGGCTTGCTTGAGGAAACGCTGGTGATCTGGGGCGGCGAGTTTGGCCGCACGCCG
>CAMYKF010000592.1 GCA_947258905.1 uncultured Pirellulaceae bacterium
CCACGAACGAGAACACCGCGTTGATACCTAGCAGTATCACGAGCTGCCGGTACAGGGCGGCGCCGGCCGGCGTGTGACGAATCCGCCAGGAACCAACGAGCCACACACCGAACAGGCCGAATATGGCTCCCGACGCTCCGACGAGCAGAGTTCTCTCATCCCCGAGGAAGTAGGCAACTGCTCCCCCGGCGGCGGCGGTCGAAACATAGAGAACGAGGAACGTCACCGAACCGATCTGACGTTCGAGTTGCGGACCGAAGATGTAGAGCGCCCACATGTTGAACAGCAGATGAAACACGCCGTGGTGAATAAAAATCGGTGTGATGGATCGCCAGACTTCGCCGCGACTCAGACTGCCCATCCGCAAACGCGTACTGTAGTTGTCCAGACCATCGGAGCCGACCAGCTCAACTGCCTGGTCCTGCGTCAACGATGCCAGGGCCAGCGCCTGAAACGTGGCACCGCGGTAGGCACCGCCAAAATTTGTAAACAAGGCCACGGCCACGCAGATCACAATTAGCGCGATGGTCAATGGGGCGGCTTTGGTCAAAGGGGCGCTCCAGCGATCGGTCATTTGCACCTGGTTGGCACGCACTTCCTGAAGCTGCTTTTCCTTTTGCCGGGCCAGCCGTTGCGCTTCATCCACCGCACCGCGATACCGGGCGTCGTCGGGGTTCTCCTCGAATTCCTTCAGGCAGGCGGAGGCCTCGTCGATCTGATCCTCGTCACGAATCCACAATTCCCAGGCGTCGTCCTCCAGCTCGCAATGCGACGAAATGCCCTGGGTCATCAAATACGCCGAAAAACGCTCGGCGTGAGTTTTCGAATTGAGATGACCTATCAGTCGCATGGTTTGCTCACAGGGCGACAGCAAACGGACTGATCAGTCACGCTAGCTGGGAAGGTTAACGGGTTCAGAAGCAGGGGACGCTGGCACCCGGTCCTGCGAAGGACAACGCGGCGGAAAGTCCCAAACAGCACCAATTTATCCAATCTACACGTATCTACCAACCGTTGTTGGCTTGCGGTTTCAACTTCGAGCTTGTCAGAAACCCCGAATTCCGCGACAGTCCCCGCGCGATTCTGCGCCCTGCTTCACTGATCTGCACCACGGTTCCCGGTTGTCCCAGCGTAACCCGAAAGCCTATGTCTACCGATTCCTGTTCATCTTCGACCAGCCAGCCAGGCTCCGCTGGCGGACGCATGTTCTCTGTCACGCCGTCAGCCGAGGGCCAGCACTCGTCGCCCCCCATCGATCGCAAGTTGATTCAGGAAACACGCGATCAGATTCGCGCCATGGTCGACGAGATCACGGCGCTGTCCCGGTCCGGATGTTCGCCCGAAGAATTCTATCGCGGTTTTTTGACACGCACGTCCAGCGCGCTGGCTTCGGTCGGCGGGGCCATCTGGAGCTGCAGTGAAAACGGATTTTCGCTCGAGTACCAAATCAACCTGTCGCAAACCGGTTTGGCCGAAGATCCGTCCGCGCAACAGGCCCACGGCAAATTGTTGCATCAATTGATCACGGCAGGCGAGCCAGCTCTGGTTCAGCCCAACAGCGGGTCGGCCGAGGACGAGCAGGCCAGCAACCCTACCGGGTTGTTGCTGGTGACGGGTCCCTTAATGGTGGAACAGCAGGTCGTCGGGCTGGTGGAGATTTTTCAACGTCCGGAATCCGGACCGACGACCCAACGTGGCTATCTGCGTTTCCTGACGCAGATGTGCAAGGTGGCCAGCGACTATTTGACGCACGACCGGCTGCAACATTACTCCGATCAGCAAACGATGTGGCATCGCCTGCAGTCGTTTGTTCGCGCGATTCACGGCAGCCTGAAAACTCGCGACACCGTTTACGCCATTGCCAACGAAGGTCGCCGCCTGATCGATTGCGACCGGGTCAGCGTGGCTGTCCAGCAAGGCATGCGGATGCATGTGCAAACCATCAGCGGACTGGACACGATCGAACGACGGGCCGATCAGGTCAAGAAACTTTCCCGTCTGGCCGCCACCGTGGCCCGCGGCGGCGAACCAATGTGGTATTCCGGCGACGACAGCCAGCTGCCACCGCAAATCGAAAAACAACTGCACCAGTATCTGGATATTTCTCATTCCAAACTGGTGGCTATTGAACCGCTGCGCGAAATGATCCGCGACAGGCACGATGAGGAACCGGCGGACAATGAGGAGGAACCGCGGACGGGCAAGATCATCGGCGCCCTGATTGCCGAACAACTCAGCGACGACCGGGAAACAGCGCAACTGCGCAGCCGCGTGCAAACCGTGGTGGCTCACGGCAGCGATGCACT
>CAMYKF010000593.1 GCA_947258905.1 uncultured Pirellulaceae bacterium
CCTGCTCGACTGGATCGACGAAAACGGCTTTGACGTCGTCTGCCTGCAGGAAACCAAATCGGCCGCAGGCAAGGTGCCGCGGATTCTGGTGGACTCGCTCGGTTACCATCACCACTGGCACCACGCCGAGAAGTCCGGTTACAGCGGCGTGGCCACTTTTTCCAAAAGGAAACCTTCCAAAGTCATCCGGGGAACGGGGATTGAGAAATACGATCGCGAAGGCCGCGTGCTGCGCACCGACTTTGGCGACTGGACGTTGTTGAATTGCTATTTTCCCAACGGCGGTCGGGGCGAGGAGCGGCAGCAATTCAAGATGAGATTCCTTGACGACTTTTACGCGCTGGTCGACAACCTGCTGATGGACCAACCCAACCTGATCGTAGTCGGCGATTACAACATTGCGCATGCCGAGATCGATTTGGCCCATCCCGGCCGCCATCACAACACGTCAGGCTTTTTGCCGGAAGAGCGCGAGTGGATGACGCAGTTTTTTCAGAACGGTATGGTGGATGCCTTCCGTCACCTGTATCCGGACAAGGTCGAGTATTCGTGGTGGCGTTTCAATCCGGGAGTGCGGGAAAAGAATCTGGGCTGGCGCTACGACTATATGGCCGTGTCCGATGCGCTGATCTACCGCGTCAAGGACGTGCGGCACCTGAAGCACGTCGAGCACTCGGACCATTGCCCCGTGCTGATGGAAATCGACCTGTGAGTCATTGCTCCAATCCAAACGCCTGCCGACGCTCGCTGCGGCGCAACTCAAACTGCCAAATCCCGCGGGGTCGCCGTGGCCGGTCGACAGTTTGAGTAATGATGCAATCCGGGTGGGCTCGCTGCAGTTCGACGACCTCCGGGCGAGGACACTCGCCGATGAACAGTTGCCTGAGTTTGCTCAATGGACGCTGGGTCAACAAACGAAGGCACCGGCGTGAAATGCTTGTCTCACGCAGCCACAGAAATTCCAGATCCGGATAACGCTCAATCAACTTTGCCAATCCCGCATCCGATATGCCCGTACCTCGAAAATCGAGGTGTTTCATGTGCGGATTATCGGGAAGCTTCAGCAACATCCGGTCGTCAAACTTGCAGCCGACCCGCAATGATTCGAGAGATTCCATTTGACTGATTTCGTCAAGGACGACGGGATCGACGAGTCCTTGAACGCGAAACTCGGTCAACGAATCAAAGTTCCGCAGTAAGCCGGCAAACGCTTGTCCGGTCAGTTGATTGCCACCGCGAAATTCCAGACTATTGAGGTTGGGCAAGCGCGACAGCGCAACAAGGCCCTCATGAGGAAACGCCTGCCACGCCCCGTCGATTTGCAACCGCCGCACATTGTCCAGCACCTCGAAGGCGCTGAACTCCTTCGGTTCCATATCCCACACGCCCGTCAACTCAAGCGATTCCAGCGGCCCCAGTGCGCCCACCGCTTCCAACACGGCCGTATCGATCTCCCATCCATCGAGTATCAGCCATGCGTTATCCAGCTCGTTTAATAACACAAGATCTGCCAAAGAACCTCGCCATGATTTGCGATCCGGTTCGCGGCGAATCTCCTCAACGCCACCGCGACGTCGACCTGCGACATGCTCGTCAACAAGCCGAATCCGCAAAACTTCACGGTCGCCCCATTCATAGAACTTTGCATATGCACCGAGCTCGCGCAACGTTGTCAACGCCGCTGCCTGTTGCATATCAAATTCCTGTGCTTCGATTTTCTGTTCAATTTCACCCCAGCCGGAATATCGCCGCGCGCGATCGTCTGTGACCCGCTTCAGCGACACATCCCGTTGGTCCGAACCACTCCCGGCGGTCAGTGACGTCAGTCGTCGCGTTTCATACCCGTTGACGCTCAACACAATCTGGTAGGAATCAGCAAACTGCTCGAAGACGGCGACATAACGTCCGTCAACCATAATCGGTGAATTGAAATCCCAGGTTCCATCCTGTCGCCTTGGCCCGTATTGCAATAACACGTTATCCACCGGCTTGTGCGAGTCGGCGTCGAGAACTCGCCCGGCTACCTGAAACACCGGCTGCAGAGTAATGAGTGACGAGTCGTGGTCGGCAGCAACCACGTGATCCGTCACAATCAGGAATCCGTCAGCAATGATCTCGAAACTGAATTCTCCCGCAGGCGCGTCCGACCACTCGAATCTTCCCGCTTCGTCCGACCGTGTTTGCCAACGCAGGTTTCGCCGACCATTCCAACGGCCACAACGCACGATCGCCCCGGCCACCGGCTGGCCATCGGAATCAACCAGCCGTCCTGAAAAACCCGCTGACGGCTGCAATTGAAAGTCTTGCTCATCGGACCCTTCAAGAGACGCAACAGCCAACATCGATTGTGCCGCGAAATCATCGGCCTGCACAGTCAGCGACGCTTGTCCCGGCCAGCATCCCTTGATTTCGTAACGACCGTTGGCGTCCGTCGTTGCCGACGGCACATGAGTGGCCCAGACAAAATCGGCAAACCGTACCGTGGCTCCGGGGATCGGGCGTGACTGGTCGTCCGTAACCGTTCCGCGAATGGAAGCCGATTGCGGCAACTGAACAGTCATCACGGACTGCACCTGCTCCACAATTGTGGGACCAATAAAGTCCGGATGATCAAAGACCAGTCGCGTTTGCAATTCAGCATTGTCGGGAAAGGCGGCAACCTCCCAACGGCCCTGATTGTCGCTGGTCACGCGGCCATAGGCAAAATGATCGTGATCGGTGAGGAGTTCCGGCACATCGCCAGGCAGCAACTCGACGAACACGGAGGCGTCCGCAACCGGTGAGCCCGCCGAGTCAACGACCTGGCCGGAAATCGGTCGCCCCGCACTCAGTTTGACCGTGTGCTCAAACGGGAATTTCAGCGGCTGGTCCGGTCGCTCGCTGTAGCGGACCAGTGCATGAGCGACCTTGCCGGTGGCCCGACAGGTTATTGCCAATCGCCGGACACCGTCTTCCAGTTTCAGAACTGCGAGGCCGTCGTTATCGGACATTGCGTTCCGGAAATGAGGTTCAGCGGTATTGGAGCGCGGGTCAGTCGTTAACTGATATTCAACTTCGACACGGGCTCCGGCGATTGGCTGATCGCGATCGTCAACCACGGTCAAAACGATCTGGCTCCCGTCATCGTGACCGGGCTGAAGCGCTGCGGCGGCAGAACCGTGGGCAACCCAAACAGCCATCCAGCCCGCCAGCAGAAGCCAGCGGGCAAAGGGCTTTCTGCGGTCTGACATTCGCCATGAACCGGACATTGGGGCAACCTTTCGTTCTGGCCTCAAATTTCGCGCGCGCAACAAACCGCTGCACATTGTATTTCGTTATTTCGCTTTTGTGCGGTTAATATTACTACGAAAGCAAATCATCGACATGCTGCAAAAATTCCAGAGCGCCCATCGCGAACGAAATGCCGTCTCGGACTTCAGGTTCGCGCGGATTGACCCGAATCAGGTCTCCGGAAACATTTTCCGCTTCGCGTCGTACTGTCGGAACGGCGGTGCCCGCACCAAACTCCAGCACAACGCAGTTTCCGTGGTTGTCAGCCAGCCATTGTTCATAACGGCTCAATTGCAATTCGGCACGATGGTCGACCCAGTTCCAGTCGGAAAACATAAGAATATTGGGGCGGGCAATCCTCTGGCAATTTTTGCAGTGTGCCAAAGGCAACGCGGCCTGCATGGTCGTTTCGTCAATTTTCGGTGAATACGACTGTGACGACCAAACGTCACTCCCGCAAGGCGCGCTACATTGCAGATGGTGAATGGATCCGTGGCACTCCACGATACGATCTTCGTCAAACCCGGCTTGTTGAAAATGGCCGTCGACGTTGCTGGTGAACACAAAATAGCCATCCGCTTTGCGCCGGCCCCACTTTGACAAGATTTTAAAACCAGGATGCGGTTGCGTCTCGCGATAAAGATTCAACCGATGTCCATAGAATCCCCAGGCCTGACGGGGATGGCTGTTAAACCAAACCGGATTCGCCAGGTCATAAAACGACAATCCAAGGTGGCGATAGGGCGGGTAGGCGTTCCAGAATCCTTCGTTGCCGCGAAAATCGGGCAGGCCCGAATCAACGCCCATGCCGGCACCCGCTCCGATCCACAAAGCGTCGCAATTTGCAATCAACTCGGCAGCTTTCTCAATTTGCTGATTCAACGAGGAACTCCGTTTAGCGACGTGAATTACGGTTTGACATTACATCCGGTCCTGCGAAAATCGACGGCGTTAACGACCCATTGTCTGTTCGCCGCGATCCCATGCAATCAAAATTTCTGCGCTTGCGATATGTCGCCGCCGTCCTGCTGTTCGCCATGTGGCTGATTCCACTGACGGCGGCCTTGTCGCAAACTCCGCAAATCCTCCGCGCCGAGGCGTTTCCCCTGGAACCGTTCGGCGTCGGCAAACTCACGTTCCGTTTGGGACCCGCCGACGCTCTGGTTCAGAATACCGGCGCGGTGTTGTTACGTGAACGAGACAACCGGATTTTGTACCCCGCGTACTCGGATGGACTGCTGCAGGACTTGCTGGATCAGCAAACGGTGGGCGGGGTCCAGACGGTCTGGTTCTTGTTTCGCGGATCCGAGCCGCTAACCGTTTCGCTTCGCGCCTCGGACATTGCCACCTTTACCGTCGATACCAGCCAGCAACGGCCGGCACTGGCACGGATAATGTTTCAGAACTGGTGGCGACAATTCAACGCCCAGGCTCGCCAGCAAAACTCGCGTGGTGACTATCCGCCGTTGCTGGAAGCCTATTTGACATCCATGCTTGGCCAGCGACTGGGCCTGGCAACGCCGTTCCTGGGCAGCGTGGGTGATGATGGCGAGCGAAACGAACTGCAACAGACCTTTGACCTGTTGTTCGATGTGGAATCGTTGCGCGCCAACTCCATTCGCAAATTGATGACCGAGCCGCCGTCCGTAGATGTTGCCACGCATCCGGTCAGTCCTCCAGCCGTCTGGGCGAGCGATCCCTGGCAATTCGCGAACGATGATGTGGAAGTGGAAACCCTTGCCAGATGCGTGCCCGAGGAATGCTACTATTTGCGTTTCGGAAACTGGAATAATCAGCTGTGGCTGAAACGACTGATGGGCGAGTACGGGGGCGACCTCAGCCGGATGATTGCCCTGCGCGGTCATAGCAGCGGCTCGTCACAGAAGATGCAGGACCAATTGGCTCTGGAATCGGGTCAGCTGGATGACTGGTTTGGCGGAAACCTGATTGAGGACGTCGCTGCCATTGGCACGGACCTGTACATCGAGGACGGTCCATCAAATGCGATTATCATGCTGGCCAAAAACGGGGCCCTCGAAAAACAAATGACCAGCCGGCGGCGGCGATTTGCTCGGCAGAATGCCGACGAGGGAGTCACGCTGACGGAAGTTGAAATAGCAGGTCGCACGGTCACCCTGTTGTCAACACCCGACAATCGCATTCGCTCGTTCTACGCGGTCGATGACCTGTGCCACATTACCAGCACGTCAAGCACGATCGTGGAAAGATTCTTTGAGGCCGCCCAGGGCGAGCGGTCGTTGGCGGACAACCCGGAATTTCGGCTGGCGCGGCAAACCATGCCAGTGGAACGCGACGATACTATCTTCGTCTATCTGTCACGCAAGTTCTTTGAGAACCTGCTGAGCCCCCGGTACCAAATCGAACTCATGCGCCGCAATCGATCGCTGGCCAACATCCAGCTGTTGCAACTCGCTCAGTGGGCGGCGGCCAACGAAGGGTACGCCGAAGACGATATCGACCAGATGATCCAACTGGGCTTTCTGCCGGTGAATTTCAATCAGTTACCTGATGGCAGCTCCACCAATTGGGTCGACGATCACTGGGAAGATACATCGCGCGGCCGCCGCGGTTATTTTCTGCCCATTGCCGATGTAACGGTCGAATCGATGACGGACAGTGAAGCTCAATGGCTGGCGAGGCGAATTGATTACTACCAGAACGAACTGAAACAAGTTGATCCGCTGCTGTTTGCCTGCAAACGCTACGAACTGGCCGATGACCTGGAACGCATAGTATTTGATGCCCGGGTGGCCCCGTTCGGCAAGGAAAAATATGGTTGGCTGGGCCAACTGCTAGGTCCGCGACGCGAGCAACAAGTGAGTTCTGGCGCTAACGACCTGATCAACTTCGAACTCAGCGCCGGCAGCATTCCACTGTTGCGAAATTCCAGTCCCTTCCAGCTGTTTGGAGCACTGCAGGGTGACGTTCCGGTCCAGCCCGGTTTGAAACCGGCCGACTTTTTTGAGTGGATCCAGGTGCTGAGAAACACACCGGGATACATCGGCATGTGGCCGGACCCGGGATACCTCGATATCCTGCCGGCACTGGGGGCAAGTCCCGACGCGTCTGGATACACCTATTCACGCATCCTTGGATTGTGGCGGTTGCGGCATGGTGAGTTTTCCCTGTTGTCGTTCGACCGTGATCGCCTGGAACGGGCACGGCACGAGTTGGTGATTTCGCCAGCCGAGCAACCGGCGCAGCTTCGCTTGCGGGTCGGTGACGTCGCCAGTTCCAACCTCCGCGATTGGGCCAACGACCTGTATTTCCAGCGTGGCTGGCAGACTTCCGTAGCCAACGCACGGTTGCTCAACCTGATGATCCAGCAATTCAATCTGCCGCCCGAAACCGCCTTGGCCTACGCCGAACAACTGCTGGGCGTCGAAATGGTTTGCCCCTTGCAGGGTGAATACCAGATGATCACCACTGATGCCAGTGTCTCGCCGCTGTGGCAATCAACCGGCTGGCCTGCCGTCAACAATCCGGCAATGCCGCCCGGCTATTCAGCGCCTCCGATGGACTGGTTTCGCGGCTTGTCGCTGGACGTGTATCAACTGGAGACGCAGTTTGTGGCGCATGGCTCGTTGGACATCGCCCGCGATCCCTCAAGTATCGGCAGCGGCGAGGCAGAGATCCTCGGCAATCTGCCGTCGATTGATTTGTTCAAGGGATTCCCGAAAGTCGAGGAACTTGCCGGAGGAGGCGGTTCGGATGAGGACCGCTCTGACGACAACCCGGACAGCAGCGACCGCAAGTAGCTGGCTAGTTTTGTAACGTGCGTTTCTGGGTGATTCCAGAACCGGAGAAGGATTGCTGTACCTTGTCCGACTCCGTAACCCGCCCGACGTCCGCCTGAGTGGCAAAAAAGTAAACACAGTAAGAGGATACCAGGGCGGCGAAGAAGCACCATACAGATGTGAATGTTGCACTGTAAAAAAGGGCCGCCAGTATCACAGCCATCGCGCCGCCGGCCCATGGCACCAGAAACTGACGCCAACGAGACATCGTCAGCAACGGCGCCCCGGTGCACAGGATATACAGTAGCGTACCACTCCAGCGGAACCCGCCGGGAACAAAAACATTCAGGTCGGCGTAGGCATACTGGATGGAGTTGCCACAGATACAGGCAGTCAGTGAATCCGGCATCAATAAAAGCAGTCGACCGTAAAACAACACCAGCCATATCATTCCCAGTCCCAGCCAAATCCCCAGCCAGCGACGACGGCGAGCTGAACGTTCCGCCATGATCGCCGAGACGGGAATCCAGATTGGCCAGAATGCCAGGGCAAAGAAAAGGTAAATGGTCGCGGCGGGAGTCACCAGTTGATCCCAACCCCGTTCCAGCCCCAGCCATACCAGGCCTTCGGAAAACTGTTGCAGGCCAAATCCGATTGGTAACAGGGCAAATCCAGTCCACGCGGGCATCCGCGTCGCGGCGCGGTACACGCACCAGCCGCCCATGGGCAAGAGCAGGGCGGCAGCTCCAAAACTCGCTTCCGCTGAAAAACACATTTTTTTCGCCGTGGGTTGCCGATCGCTGTCAGTTCAATACTAGCCCGGAATCGAGCGCATCTCCAGTTTGTAGCTGCAACGGAGCACCTGTAATGTTGCGTTTGGCTATAATCCCCTCAAGGTCAGCAAAACCGGACTCGGCGGATTCACAAAATTCTTCCAGGAAATCCACTGCCGGGCCGAAAACACATTGTCCCTGTACCCTGAATTCGGGCACATTCTCCCCTACACACAAGACTTCATGAGGTTTTCCATGCACGGCCGTACCGCAATTCTTGCGATCGTCACCTTGTTGTCACCCTGTTTTTTCACGACCGGTCATGCACAGGATTCCGGCTTGCAGGAGGAATCACAAAATTGGCAAGGTGTGCTGGACGCTGGCGCGGCGCGATTGCAATTGAATTTCGAATTGAAATTCGAAGATGGCCAGTGGTCGGGTGATCTCATCAGCGCCGATCAGGGCAATGTCCGGATTCCGATTTCCAGCATCGAGATTGAGGGCGATGAAATCACGATTGAAGCCGTGTCGGTATTTGCAAAATTCATCGGCACGTTGAACGAAGACGGCTCGAAAATCACAGGCAGGTGGAACCAGGGAGGCAATGCCTTTGACTTCGAAATCGAGCGGGTCGAGTCCTTTGAATCGGCCGAGCACATCGAAACGTGGCTGGGTACGCTGGTGGCAGGCCTCCAGTCCTTTGACTTTCGCATCCGAATGTTCAAGGACAGTGAGGGTACGATCTCTGCCAAGCTGGACAGTTTCAACGAAGGACTCAATGGCCTGCCACTGGATCTGGACCTGTCCGATGAACAATTCAATTTCGAACTGAAAATCAGTGCGGCTCAATACGAAGGGACTTACAACGAGGACCGCAGCAAAATTTCCGGCAAATGGATTCAGGGCGGTGGCGAGTATCCTCTGGAATTTGAGAAAGCGGAACTGGACGCCCGGCCCGCCGTGAACCGGCCCCAGCATCCGGAAAAACCGTATCCTTACGACGAGGACAAAGTCACCTATGAAAACACTCACGACAACATCACGCTTGGCGGCACACTGACCACGCCGAGGGGTGACGGGCCGTTTCCTGCAATGGTGCTGATCTCCGGTTCAGGCCCGCAGGATCGCGACGAAACGATCTTTGAACACAAGCCGTTCCTTGTCATTGCCGATCATCTCACACGCAAGGGCATTGCCGTGTTGCGATTCGATGACCGTGGCGTGGGTGAATCGACAGGTAATTTTGCCACGGCGACGTCAGAGGACTTTGCCCGCGATGTGGCGGCGGCAGTCGAGTTCCTGGCCAAACATCCCAAAATCGACAGCACAAAGCTCGGCTTGATTGGCCACAGCGAAGGCGGATTGATCGCACCAATGGTTGCCACGTCCGGCGACGGCGTCGCCCTGATTGTGTTGCTGGCAGGACCTGGCGTCGATGGCGGGGAAATCACGATTTCGCAAACCCGTGCCATGGCGGAGGCGGCGGGGGCCGATGAAGCCATGCTGGACGCCCAGGAAAAGATGATCACCGGCCTCATGGACCGGATTCGCAAATCGGATGACGAGCTGACCAGCGAGTTTATCGAGTCGCTGGTCGAC
The DNA here is from genome assembly GCA_947258905.1 of uncultured Pirellulaceae bacterium. Classification (GTDB taxonomy): domain Bacteria; phylum Planctomycetota; class Planctomycetia; order Pirellulales; family Pirellulaceae; genus CAJQPP01. The sequence continues at coordinate 9,401 of CAMYKF010000593.1, forward strand.
GAAATGGCGGACCAGTTGCCTGAAAGCGATCGCGATGCCCTGGATTCAGCCAAGGCGGCGATGGCCCAGTTCGGGACACCATGGTTTCGCTTTTTCGTGCGTCACGATCCCGCCACGACGCTGAAGGCTGTCCGCTGTCCGGTGCTGGCCATCAACGGCACCAAGGACCTGCAAGTGCTGGCCGATCTGAACATCGACGCCATCGAGGCCGCCCTGCGCGCCGCGGACAACCCTGATTTCGAGGTACAGAAACTGGCTGATTTGAACCACCTGTTCCAGGAAACCAGCGGCCCTGGTTTGGGCACGGAATACGGCCAGCTGGAAGAGACGTTTTCGCCCGTCGCCCTGGAAGCCGTCAGCCAATGGTTGCTGGATCGAGTCGGCGACAACTGACAACTGCACGCACCGGTTAACACAAGGTCTTATCTGGAGACCCTTACGCGGTTTCACTGCATCGGCTCGTAATGTCCAGGCAGCTGCGAGAGATTCCGCGCGCGACAAGATGCCAAATTGCAACGGCATTTCGCGAATCCGGGCGGACTTCGTGACGTTCGTAACAATGTAACGACTTGAAAAGTTGCATTGCCGCGCGGAACAATTCGACAACGGATTTCAGGAAGTAACTGAAGTTGTTGTGGCGGGCTTGCTCGCCGATCGAATCTTGAAGAGCTTGCGTCTACGGAGGCTTGAGAAAAAACATTCGTGATCGGTTTGCACTCCGCCCATGTCGGGAGGGTGAACCATGTTGCGTGTTCTGCTCTTGCAAGTTCTGATTCTTCTCACCACGCTGCTCGGCGCGGCAACGCTCGATGCGCAGGTTGGTCGCGATACCGATCTGTGGCGCTGGTCGGGCGATGCTGCCCACCATCAGTCCATCGTGCAGGTCAAATCCGGCGGAGGCTACGGGACCGGAGTCATCGTGCAGGTCGACTATAGCCAGGCGGTCTCGGATGGTCATCTTGGCTGGTGCCTGACCGCGTGGCACGTCGTCAGCGATGACGACGATCGCCGCGACATTCAGGTCGTCTATGCCGATGGTCGCAGTTCCAAAAAATGCAAAGTGCTGGCTCACAACGAGACCAGTGACGTTGCTGTGCTGTGGGTCTGGGTACCCGATTCGGTAAACGTCGTGCTGGTTGCCGATCATCCGGCGGGCGTGGGCCAGCCGATCGAATTCGCCGGACTGGGAGGTGGTTCGGGGTTGCACTGCTGCCTCCGCCATTTCGATGCCGAAACCTCCTTCCCGACAACCGGCGAGACCATTTTCGCCGATGTGGCCCTGTTGCCCGGTGACTCGGGCGGACCGGTCCGACTAGAATGGCGCCGGTCGCAGGACGAAGGCCGTGAGGGGGTCGCATGGCGGAGGCATGGGGGCGTCGCGTTGCGCGCGCGAGCGGGCGGGCGAGCACGACGACGAGAGGCGTGACTCGGACGGGCGCCGCAGCGGTGCTGCTGGTGGGGCTCCTGCTGTCGGGCTGCTCGATGATTCCGGGCTTCTCGGATTCGAGCGTGCCGCCGGAGCAGGCTCAGTGACAACAGACGCTCGTCATTCGCGGAATGTCCGCTGCCCGCCCGCGACGTGTTGGTCGACCGGGTTGTTTTGCGAGCGGTCGGGGCGCGTGCAGGTGCTTCGTCCGATTGCTGCGACTTGCCGCGTTTCTTGCGCGGGGCCGCAGATTCGCTGCTGGATGAGGCAGCTGCGGGACGAGACTTTCGCCTGGTGGTAACTTCGGCATTGTCGTCGCGTTTGGCTTTTTGCCGGCGTGGCCGCTGACCTGTTGATGTTGAATCGTTATTGTCGTCGGCGGAACGGGTCGTCTTCTTTTTGCGTGCCGGTTTCGCCTTTTTGACACTCTTCGGTTCTGAATCTGTCTGGCTGCCGGATTGCTTGCGGACACGCGGCTGAATCAGACCATTGGCCTCCAGATAGACGTAGCGGGCAAAGCCGATGATGGAGACCAGCAAAGCTGTTGCGCCGAGCAACAGACAATTGCCCCGCGCGGCGTGGATGAAATTGCTGGCTTCGCTCTGCACATCGGGAACTTCGGTCATCAGGGCAGCGCCGCCGTATGCTGCGAACACGACCAGCAACGCAAACACTGCCAGTCGGGAAAAACGCACTTCCACCAGACCACGGACCACGAGCAACAACAGGCCCAGAATCTTGACGGCAAGCACCAGCGTAAGTCCACCCGCGATCGATCCCGATCCAACGGCATTAGTGAACAGGTTTTTCAACAAAGACGAAATGCCGGTTACGCTGGCGGCACTGGCCAGCAAAAAAATCAGGGCCAGCCACATCCATACTCGATATGACGCCCGGTAGTCATCGCGGCGGTGTTGCCGCAGCAGATACAGTTGCAGACTGACACATGAAGTCAGCAACAACAGAAAATTCGAATACCAGACAGCCAAACCGTGGCCGCTGTCCAGTGACAATGCCGCGACACCTTCTTCGCCGATCACGGTGAGCCATTCCGGCGAATGCAGATGCAGCAAGTTCAACCCGGCGATCGCGGCCAGCAACAACGCGACGACGGCCGCCACCGACCAGATTCGCTTGGGAATCAAATCCGTGGTTTTGAACTGTCGGCTGCGGCGGGCGCCCTCGGTATAGGTACGTCGTTTTTTGCCGTTACGGGATTTGACGCCCGTCGTGCGACTCTTCCGCGCAGCGGCGGCCCTTTCCTCGTTCTGGGTTTGGTCCAACGTTACACGACGTCGGCGTTGGCGGATTTGTTGCGAATGCATCTGCAGCTCAGGGTGTCAGATCCGAAGTGGGCACGGAGCAGGCACGCACCTGTAAGTGAAATCGGCAGACGGCTGTCGCAGACTTTATTCAGCTATGCGGCACGCCACCGAGCTTGCCAAACGAGGCGTCATGGGTGCTAGCGAGCTGGTCACTTCTCGGCGTAATACCGTGTTCGCAGCTGACCCAGCCCCTCAATTTCCACCACCGTTACATCCCCCGGCTGCAAAAACCGCGGCGGCTTTCGTCCCGCACCCACGCCGGCCGGCGTTCCGGTGAACAGCAAGTCGCCGGGCACCAACGTGCAAAATCGGGAGAGATGCGAAATCAGAAAATCGATCTTGAATATCAAATGTTCCGTGTTCGACTGTTGCACAATTTCGCCGTTCAACGTCAGTCGAATATCAAGTGCCGCCGGATCAATGTCACCAGCCAGGCGTATCCACGGTCCGATCGGTGCAAATGAATCAAAGGATTTCCCCAGCAGCCATTGTCCGCCGGGACGACCCTTTTGCCAGTCGCGGGCTGTAATGTCGTTCCCGCAGCAATAGCCAAACACGTAATCCATGGCTTGCTCGACCGGTACATTGTGACATTCCTGCCCAATTACCACGACCAGTTCCGCTTCGTAATCAACGCTGTTACTGATGGCGGGCAAGGGGACCTGGGCATCGGGCGCGGCCAGTGTAGAGGGAAACTTGTTAAAGATCACAGGCAAGTCCGCAACCTGACTGCCCATTTCGGCAGCGTGATCAGCATAGTTTCTGCCAACGCAGATAATTTTTT
>CAMYKF010000594.1:0-10918 GCA_947258905.1 uncultured Pirellulaceae bacterium
GAAATCCTGCGGCGTCAACTGGGCGATTCCCGTGCCATTCCTGCTGTGCCCAAACAGCTCGAGGAAGACGAGTCGCTGCTAGATTTCCCCAAATAATCTGCAAGCGGAGCCTCTGGCGGTGCCAGGTCGGCCCTGCCCGGTGGCACGACCGGGCTGCCAGATTCAATACATGAAAGCCATGCCGGCGCGGGCATGGCTTTTTTTGTTGGAACCTTCCTGAGGGCAGCGATTGCTATGGACTCACGGTGGCGAAATTTGCTAACAGCCGCCGTCCAGCAAGCGGAATTCCTTGACGCTGCCCCTGGCCAGCCCGATCCCGGAAATTGCGACGATTTATGTCTGCGCACACGCACCAACACACTGCCAAGCAAAACGAGATCGACGAACTGGTTCTCGTTGTGCATGGAGTGGGTGATCCGATGCCAGGGGAAACGCTGAGTCTGTTTGCGCGCAGCGTCGCCGAGGCCCAGCATCCGTTGACCGAGCACCAGGAAACCCTGTGGCTGGAAGACGACACCGATGATCCGCGTGACGTCAAGACCTTCGGCAGTCATGTTCGCCATCTGGATTTCTGCGGCAACAAATCGACGCTGACCGAGGTCTACTGGGGCGATCTTTCTCGAGTGCATCGCGGTTTGCCGGGTGTTATTTCCGGAATGATCGAAATCCTGTTTGGACTGCGCTATATTGCCTTCATTGCGGCCCAGCAAACGGGCTATGCCGCTCGCGCCTTGCAGTGGCTGGGCTTGACTAGTGCGCACCTCCTGCATGGTCCGGTACTGGCCGTCAATTTTGTGCTGGGGATGTTAATGCTGACCGTGGCGGGAACCGAGTCGATGTGGCCGGGTTCCTCACAGGTTGACCGCTGGTCCAATTTCCTGATCCTTGCCGTCGTGCTTGTTTGTTTACTGTCCAGTTATCTGGGCTGGCGGATGACCAGGAACAGTGTCTGTCACCGGTTTTGGTACTGGGTCATGATCACGTCACTGTTCTTGAACGGGCTGATGCTGTTCAACCAGTTCACGCACAATCCCTTTCCATTGTGGGACTACGGCAACGTGATGATTACGTTGCTGGGTGCCCAGTGGATGTTGTTGGTCGTTACGCTGCTGGCCATGACAACGGTTTGGGTGATTGCCGTTTTGAACACGGACAATCACCGTCCCGCATTGCATGTCGCGTTTATTGTTCCCGCGCTGGCAGTCGGTATCTGGGGCCAAATCTTGCCTATGGTCTGGGTCAGCGGATCCAACAGCCTGATGAAGATGTTGCCGGCTGCCTCGGCGTCTGCCGAGCGCGGGCTGGCCGCCCGACATCGACCCGCGATGCTGTCTCAGCCGGAATCTGCGAACAACCAGCGTGACGGTTCGCGTCGCAATCCGGACCGCGCGCGGCGTCGCATGGCGGCTGCCCAGGTCCGTGCACGTTTCTCCCGTATTTTTGATAAAGCCGTGCCATTGCTTGGCGTGCAATGTCTGATGTTTATCATGTTGGGCATGGTTCTCGTGATCCAGCTGGGTCGCTACATGCGCTGGTCGGAAAAGAATGCCGTGCCCAACTATAACGAGGGGCAACGCGCGCCGCGATTGATTGTCAACGGTGCGGTGCAGGTCTTTACCGCTGTGTGTGCCGTTACCGGAATGTTTCTGGTGATCTACGTTGGCGTGTTTGAATGGAACGGCCGTCAACTGGCCGACGATGCCCTGTGCAGCCTGCTGGTGGAGGCAAACAAATATGCCATTGGTGTGCTCGTTCCGCTGGCCACGTTGCTGTTACTTTCCCTGGCCTACCTGCGCCCCGCACTGGATATTTTGCTGGATGTGATCACTCACTTTTATTTCCGCAGTGCCACGTCCGCTGACAGGATTCGCGGCTTTGCCGAAGCCTTCGATATCGATGACGTGACGTTTGAAGGCGGCGAATTGTATTTTTCGCGTCGCGATGTGATCCATCGTCGCATGAAACGAATCCTCGATTTCTATCGTGACACGCTGGTTGGCAATCCGACCCTGACCATCATCAGCCATTCGCAGGGCTCGATGATTGCCATTGAGGTCATCAACGATGATGAATTGAGCTGGGTCAAGGAAAAATTCAGCAAGGTCAACTTCATTACGATGGGCTCGCCCTTTCACCACATCTATCAACAGTACTTTCACCATTTTTATCCGCCGCTGGATCACGAGCAGTGGAAGAACCTGCGCGATCGCGTCTCGCGTTGGCTGAACATCTTCCGCATCGATGATTTCGTAGGCACCGAAATCGAGTTCCCGGATGCGTTGCCTCAGGCCCGTGACGGTACCTGGTCCAATCATGCCGTTGATCCTTACGGGCACATGTTCTACTGGCGTGACCGGCAAGTGCTGTCAATTATTCGCGAGCATGATATCTGTCGTTCGCTGTCAGGCGAGGGCCATCATAGGCACCATCATCATCACGATGCGGCCTGATCGGGGCGGTATCGCTGCTAAACGACTTGCCCACGTGAAATCCCGGCTTGACCCGCGCATTCCGAGTTTGCTAGTTACGCGTTGAGATACTGCGAACTTGTCTGGATCGGTCTTCCCAAAGGCTCGACTTGAGCGAATTTGTGCGTTTTTTGAATGTGTCTGCGACTGTGGCGCTGGCAATAACTGGATGCGTGCTCGCCTCGCTGGCGTCGCCGTCGGACGTTATCGGCCAACGCGTGCGCTTCGGGGACTCGTATGTAGTTCCCGGCACGCAGTCCGTACCGCCCGGTACCGCGATCACGACGCAACCGGTGATTACCGCGCCGCCTGGCCAGTTGGTCACGCCGGCTCCGGGAACACTTCAGACGGTGCCTCCCCTGCCCATCCAGACTGTCCCCGGCGCAATCGTCACACAGCCCGGCGGAACGGTTCCGCTGTCATTGCAACCCCAGACGGTTCCTCCGCCCGGAGCCGTGATCATTCCGGGCAACGGTGTGGGACCGCAATCGGTACAGCCGCCGCCATATATATACCCGCCGCCAGGTACGATAGTTGGGCCGGGATCCGCCAGCAACGGATCATGGAGCAACTCGCCGTGGGCCTGGCCCAATCAGGCGTGGGCGCGGCTGCGCGCATCGAACGCCTACCGATTGATCGAGCGACCGCGCTGGCGGCAGACGTTTTTGTACCGCGGCTCGGGCGCCAACAGTCTGGGACTGAACGAAACCGATCTGGCCACGACTTTCGCCTTTCCGGGTTGCTGTGGTGCGCCGATTCGAATATCTCCCGGCTTTGTATTTCACTGGTGGGATGGTCCGGACACGCCCGCCACCGGTGCCGATTTGCCGCCGCGCACCTACAGTGCCTATCTGGCCAGCGACATTGCCTCGCCGTGGGATCGTCAATTCGGCGGTGAACTGAATTTCACCGTCGGCGTGTACAGCGATTTCAACTTTGTTAACAGTGACAGTGTTCGCTTTACCGGTGTCGGACTGGGTTGGTTTCGCCTGGGCAACACGACGACGTTCAAGCTCGGCATCGAATACCTCGACCGCGTCAAGGTCAAACTCTTGCCCGCAATCGGTTTCTTTATTTACCCCTCACCGGATCTGAAGCTGGATATCTACTTTCCGCGTCCCAAGCTGGCAATGCGTTTTCCCTCCGCAGGCAACTACGAGGTCTGGGGTTATCTGGGGGCCGAATATGGCACCGGTTCCTGGAGCATCGAACGGATTGGTGGTCTGAAAGACCAGGCCGACGTCAACGACGTGCGGATCTTCCTGGGACTGGAATCGCTGAATCTGTACCGAATCACGGGATTCTTTGAATTTGGATATGTGTTCAACCGCGACATTATTTACCGTTCGGATCCGGGTACGGAAATACCGATCGACGATACCTGGATGCTGCGCGCAGGCATCGCATTCTGAATACTTGTTCGTAGCATTAACAAGAAAGAAAACCAGAAATGAAACGTGAAATCTATTGCGGGATCGCTGTCTTCTCCTTGACAGCGCTGGCTTTGGCAGGTTGCCGTGGCGCACCTTGCGGCAACTGTGGTTCGTACCCGGGATACGGCGCCCAGCCAGGTGTCGGCGTACCGCCAACGACCTACGTGCAGCCCGGACCGGGCGTCCAGGGCATTCAGCCGCCCCCGGGGGTACCCGTTCAGCCGGGAGCCGTCATGCAGCCCGGCGTGCAGTACCAGTTGCCGCCCGGCCAGGTCGCTCCGCAACCGTTGCAGCCCGGTGCGATTTACGGTGGATAGCCGACAAATGGCAGGCAAGATTCAAGCGGATTCGTGGCTGGCCCGGTGCGGTCGAAAGGTCGACCGTGAGGCCTGAGTTGCTGCCTCGTCCAGTTCGCAGGCCCTTGTATACAAGTCGACCTGGCTGCGGTGCGGAATTTGAGCCCCCGTGGCGTGCAGCCGATCGTATTGGCCATCGCCGTCCAGTTGCCACGCGTTGACATTGTCCTGCAGGCAGGAAACCAGCACGTTCTGGACTTGCCGCGCGCATTCGGGATCGAGGACGGGTACGAGCAGTTCCACGCGACGATCCAGATTGCGCGTCATCCAGTCGGCGCTGGCGATAAACGTGCGATGATCGCCGCCATGCAGGAAGTAAAAGACTCGCGCGTGTTCCAGCAAGCGATCCACGATGCTGGTCACCCGAATGTTTTCGCTGAGGCCGGGCACACCGGGTTTGAGGCAGCAGATTCCACGCACGTTCAATTCAATCTGCACACCTGCCTGCGACGCCTGGTAGAGATGGTCAATAATCTGCTGGTCGAGCAGGGAATTCACCTTGGCGCGAATCATGGCAGGCCGCCCCGATTCTGCAGTGGCGATTTCCACATCAATCATTTCCGAGATCTTGTTACGCAAATCGAGCGGCGCGGCAATCAGCTGCGTCATGGGACGGGGAACAGACATCCCGGTCACCGCGTTGAACAGCTTGACCGCGTCATTGCCCAGTTCCGGATTGCACGTAAACAGACTGATATCGCAATACAGCTGGGCCGTTGATTCGTTGTAGTTGCCCGTGCCGAAGTGCATATAACGGCGAATGCCATGGCTTTCGCGACGCACCACAAGACAGATTTTGGCGTGTGTCTTGAGGCCACGGACACCGTAAATCACATCGACTCCGGCTTCCTCCAGCTTGCGGGCCCAATCGATATTTCGTTTTTCGTCAAAACGGGCCTTCAATTCGACAACGACCGTGACGTGTTTGCCCGATTCAGCTGCCTGACGCAGGGCGTTTACCATTTCGCTGTCCCGGCTGGTGCGATACAGGGTCTGCTTGATCGCAATCACCTGGGGATCGGCGGCCGCGGCCACTACAAAATCAACCACGGGCTGATATTGCTGATAGGGATGAAACAGCACGCGATCGTCCTGGGCAATTACCTCAAAGATGTTCTCGCCGGGACGGAAGTCGGGCGACGCATGCGGCGGCCACGGCTCGTACTTCAGTTCGCGAAATCCGGAAACCGTGGCCAGCGGGAATAATGCCGCAAGATCCGGGGGCCCCGGGATGCGATGCACGTTTTCCGCGTCCACCTCAACACACTGCTGCAAAAAAGACTGCGTTTCCTGACTGCTCTCGGCGTCGATTTCCAGCCATACGCAATCGCTGGTCTGCCGTTGGTCCAGCATGGCCTGCATGCCGATCATCAAATCGGCGGCGTCTTCATCAACCGTGACGTCTCCGTTTCTGATGGTACGGAAAGCGACCGTTTCCAGCACTTCCTGGTCGGGAAACAGCTGGTCCGCAAACATGGCCAGCGCGTCCTCCACTATCACGAAATGCACGCCCTCGTCCGAGGGCACGGTCAAAATACGTTGCAACCCGCGGCGCATCGGCACCACCACAAACCGGGATTCGTCAGCGGATTCATTTCCTTCCACCCGATCGGAGCCCAGAGCCCGGCCGCGCAACCGCACGCACAATCCCAGTGTCGCGCCAATCATCGACGGGAAATCCTCCGCGCCTGAGACCGCTATCGGGCTGACGACCGACACAATCTCCTCATCGAACACCCGTTGTAGATGCTCCTGCTGTGACACCGAAATCTCGTCCCGCGTCAGGCGGCGGATGCCATGATTTGCCAGTTGCGGCAACAGCTGTTCATTGAGGCAACGGTACTGCTCGTCCACCATCTGATTGACACGATCGCGGATGGCCTGCAATTGCTCGGCGGCGCTCATTCCGGCAATGTCAACCGTATTGGGCTGCTGGCGTGCCTGAATCATCAGGCCGCCTACCCGCACCATAAAGAACTCATCCAGATTGGAACCGGTGATGGCAAGAAACTTGACTCGCTCCAAAAGCGGTGTTTCAGCATCGATAGCCTGATCGAGAACCCGCTGGTTAAATTCCAGCCAGCTGAGTTCGCGGTTGAAGTACAGTTTTGAGGTATCATTCGACGACACAGCAAGTTCCTAAAATCGTGAATCCCCGGGGGCCGTTACCAGTTCGGCCTTGAGACCGAAAACATGTTCGAACAAATCGCGTTCCCGACGCAGTTCAAGTTGCTCCAGCGAAATATCACCCAGTCCCGATACCGATATTTGCAACTCATTGCCTCGCACTTCGCATTGAATTTCGCCGATCCGCTGGCTCCGTGACGCATCCAGCGCTTTGGCCACACGAAGAATGGCCGCCAGTTTGGAGACGCTGGCCCGGTCCTCGCGATTCAATTGCGAATAGATTTCGTGAGTCGGCAGCGGCAAGGCGCGACGATGATATCGGGCAATCAATGACACCAGCAACAGATCGCGGGTACCGACCCCGAAAAATACCGAGTTGCGAATAATATACATCGAGTGTTTGTGGTAGCTACGTTCATTGATCGCCAAACCGACTTCATGCAACAGGGCCGCCATCCGCAGCAGGATCTCCCAACGCTGGCCCAGCCCGTGTATTTTGCGGGTCTGGTCGAACAGGGACGCTGACAGCCGGTCGACGTGCAGGGCATGATTTTCGTCAAACCCGAAGCGACGCCCGGTCGCAATCACGCTGTTGATTACCTGCTCCTCCGCCTGCCCAAATACCTTGCCGCTGGTGGTCATCTCCTTGATCAATCCGTCCCGCAAGTTGGCGCTGGCCACGTGCAGTTCGTTGATCTCCAGGGCCCGGGCAAACATCAGATTGGCCAGCAACGCTGGAGCCAGTGACTCCGCCTCGTGGACGCTCAGCTGATATTTCCTGACCAGTTGACCCGGGTTTAACTGGATGACCTGCTCGGCGAAGTCGGCAAACTTCTCGACGCTGATCCGTACCATTGATTCGGAGGGAACGCGGTTCAGAATTTTGGCCGCGGCCAATCGCATGTCACCGCCCATGGCCACAAATTTGGGATGATCAAGCGGACCGGTCACGCCCAGGAACTGGTTGATCGTTGTGGCGATCTGTCGCTCCATGAGGGCTCGTGAATTGGCCAGCGGTGCGCGAAAGGCCTCCAGCGTCTTGATTAATCGCAAGGCACCCAGGCGATAGGTCTGGGCAAATGTCACATAACCGTCTTCCAGCAGCATCAACTCGGTCGACCCGCCACCAACCTCGCAAACAATGGTTTGCCCCTGATTCAGCTCGGGCAATTCCTCCAGAAGCGGTTTAATGCCAAGAAACGTAATGCGGTGCAATCGCGATTCGTCAAACGGCTCGATGTCGAATCCAGTGGCAATGAACACGCGGTCCTGAAAGGCCAGTCGATTGCTGGCCTCGCGCACCGCACTGGTCGCGACCACTCGCACATCCTGAGGCCGATCCATTCCGTATTCACGCAGTTTGGCCCGGTAATCCTTCAAGACGTGCACACATTCCTCGATCGTCGAGCGACTGATCGTGCCCTTGATGAACGAATCGCGTCCCAATTGCACGGCTTGCGACAACGACTCCAGCGTATTTATCGTGCCGTCCTCGTGTACTTCGGCAATCATCATGCGCACCGAGGTAGCGCCGATATCGATCACAGCCACAATCCGCGTATCGGATGCGGTCGTTGGCGTAGGTTCATTTTCCACGATGGAATTCATGTCGGACCATGATTCTTGCAGGAACAGTCAACAATGTAGCACAATCTCACATTGTTGATGATTCGCTCGCATTTTTCAAACCTCCCGGTGCCCCGCTTCAACTCAACTCTTTTTGCCGGCGTCACGAAGGGATTGGCGGGCCCATGCGGCAGCACCCAGCACTGCTGCATCATCGCCCAGTCTGGCGGGCACGATCTTGAATACATCGCGATAGGCAGGCAGTAACTGCGAGCGGGTTTGCCTGGTCACTTCATCCACAAAGATGTCGGGCATCGCTTCTACCAGTCCCCCGCCCAAGACCACGCATTCCGGAGCCATCAGCAGGACCATCGTCACCACGGCCCGACTGAGGTGCCCGGCCGCGTGCTCGACGATCTTGCGGACCACCTTGTCGCCCTTATCGATAGAATCCTTGATTGCCCCGCTGCGGATGTTTGAAATGTCGGTGCCCGCATCCGCCAGCAGGTTGGGTGCCTGACCCCGATAGGCCGCGGCCGCTGCGGCACTGGAGATTGCCAGTCGACTGGCCAGCGATTCCAGGGTGCCGACGTTTCCAGCGCCATCCAGCGGCCCTTCCGCCATGATCGGAATATGCCCAATCTCCATACAGGTGCAGTTCTTGCCCTGAATCAACTGGCCCCGATAAACGCACCCGCCACCGATGCCGGTGCCCGGGAAGATGCCTACGACGCAATTTGCGCCTTTGCCAGCACCGAACATGTACTCGCCAAACACACCGGAATCGACATCATTGGCGACTACGGCCGGGCATTTGAATTCGCTTTCCAGCGTGGCGCGAACGGGCACGTTCTTCCAGCCGAGATTGGGTGCCTGGTGAATCACACCGGCCTTGATGTCCAATGGTCCGGGACAGCCAATGCCGATGCCGCGCACGTCCTTGCGTTTCAATCCGGCGTCCTCCAGTGCTTCCTCGATGGTCTGGACGATACGCTGCAGTCCCGCTTTCTGGCCTTCATGGCCTTTGGTGCGTTTTCGCGAGCGACCCAGTGGCTTGAAGTTCGCATCGTAGACAACCGACAGCATCTTGGTTCCGCCCAGGTCGAAACCCACCCAGTGCTCTGACTCTTTCATGTGCCCCGCAATCTTTCCCGCTTGAAAACCGTTGTTACGCGATGCATTGTGCCCCCCGGCCCCCGGAATCGCGATTACTTGACCATGATCCGGGCCCACCGATATAGTAACCAATTAAACCGACCTGTCATGGCATCGCCCGATTGACACATGGCCTCTGAGGTAATTGACATTCAAAAGGCGGAGGATCCGCGCGATGCGATTCATCGTGCGGTTGCTGCATTGGCCGCAGGAAAACTGGTCGCCGTTCCCACCGAAACCGTCTATGGCATTGCCGCCAGTGCCCTCTCGGAGGACGCAGTCGAGCGATTGCTGGATGCCAAACAACGCGATGGCAAACCTCTGGCGCTGGCGATCAAGAGCGCTGATGACGCACTGGACTACGTGCCGACCATGTCGCCTTTGGCCCAGCGGCTGGCCCGACGCTGCTGGCCCGGACCACTGACCATGGTCCTGCAAGACTCCCACCCTGACAGCGTGATCAGCCGTTTGCCCGAAGCTGTCCAGTCGGTGGTGTTGCCCGAAGGCAAAGTCGGATTGCGGGTTCCCAGTCACGCCGTAGCCCTGCAAACGCTGCGACTGTCGGCCGGTCCCCTGGTGCTGACCAGTGCCAACATCAGCGGACGACCGCCGGCCACCACGGCTACAGAAGTCGTCAACCAGCTGGGTGATTCCCTGGATCTGGTGATCGATGGAGGGGCCAGCCAGTTTGGCAAGGCGTCCACGGTGATTGAAGTAACGGACAGCGATTTCACGGTGTTGCGGGAAGGCGTGGTCACCGAAGCCACACTCAAGCAACTTACGTTTTTCCTCGCGCTAGTCGTGTGTACCGGCAATACCTGCCGCAGTCCGATGGGCGCCGCCATTTTGCGCAGGGCCCTGGCCAATCGCCTCGGTTGCTCCGACGATCAGCTGGAATCCTACGGAATCACGGTGCGCTCCGCGGGCATCGCCGCCATGCCGGGAGGCATGCCCAGTCACCAGTCCGTCGAGGTCATGTCCGAAATGGGTATTGATATTTCGGGCCACCAAAGTCAGCCCGTGACCGATCAACTGGCCCGGCACGCCGATCTGATCCTGACCATGACCAACGGGCATCGCAATGCCATTGTTTCGCAGTGGCCGGAACTCGCTTCGCGCACCGCTCTGTTTTCGACAGACAGTCACGACGTCAGTGACCCTATCGGACAGGCCACTCCCGTCTACGCTTCATGCGCCGAGCAGATGAACGCAAATATTGACCATTGGGTCGACGTGATTCTCAGACAGGCTCTCCCGGAAAAGAAACAATGAAAATCTCCATTGGCAGCGACCACCGAGGTGTCGATCTGAAATCATCGATCACAGGTTTGCTCAAGTCTGCCGGGCATGACATCAGCGATTGCGGAACGCACAGCAGCGACAGTTGCGACTATCCCGTAATCGCACATGAGGTAGCCCACGCCGTGGCGGCATCCCGCGCGGATCGCGGCATTTTGATCTGTGGCAGCGGGCTTGGTATGTCGATGGCCGCCAACAAAACGCCCCGGATACGGGCTGCGCTATGTCACGATGCGAAGGCCGCGGAAATGAGCCGCCGACACAACGACGCCAATGTGCTGTGTCTGTCTGCCGAAAGACTGGATGATCATCCCTCGATCGTTAACGAGATTATTTCCACCTGGATGGAAACGGAATTTGAAGGCGGACGGCACCAGCGCCGCGTCGACCAAATCGATTCCAGAGTCGACTCATCGGCGAGTTGCCATGACTAACCCGCCCGACACAGTCAGCGCCAGCGAGATTCGCATCGGGATTTTGACGGTCTCCGATCGCGCCAGCCAGGGAGAGTATG
>CAMYKF010000594.1:10924-16167 GCA_947258905.1 uncultured Pirellulaceae bacterium
AATCATGGCAGGCCATTTGTGAAATCGTGCCGGACGATACGCAAGTGATTCAGGATCGCATACAACGGATGTGCGATGACGAAGGCTGTGCCCTCGTGGTAACGACTGGAGGCACGGGTCCTGCGCGACGCGACGTGACGCCCGAAGCAACCGAAAACGTCAGCGAGAAGATTTTGCCCGGGTTTGGCGAACTGATGCGGCAGATATCACTGCAGTACGTGCCCACCGCAATCCTGTCACGACAAACCGCAGGGATTCGCGGCAGCACGCTGATTGTTAACCTGCCGGGCAAGCCATCAGCCATCGCCCAATGTCTGGACGCCGTGATGCCTGCCATTCCGTACTGTATCGATCTGATTGGCGGTCCCTATATCACGACGGATCCCGCACGGGTTCGGGCATTTCGACCGGGCCGGGCAAAATAGCAAGCGCGCATCCGCCCACAGGCAGGGCGAGGCTCCGTCCGAGCCGCCCAAATCTTTTCCTGCTACTCCTGATCGCTGGTGATCACCGCGGCGCCGGCATCCGAATCCAGCTCGCTGCCGCGTGTTGCGTGCAAACGACGCACAAACCCGAGCGCCCCAATACGATCGGCGTTGGGGCGGTTACCCGTTGTCACACGACCCACGGGCTTATCACCCTTGCGCAGTTCGAGATCCGGCCCAACTACTGCATTCCCCGGAAATTCGAGCGTCACAAAAAACCGATTGACGTGACCCAGTGCGTCGAGACGGGCCACGGTTTCCTGACCCAGATAACACCCTTTTTCAAACGAGATCGCTTGCTGGTTGCGGCAGAACTCCTGCGGCAAATGGTTTTGAGTCAAATCAATCCCCGTCAGCGGCCAGCGACCGGCGACTCGTACTTCGTCAAACGTGGCATCATCCAGCTCGGCCATCGATTCCGGCCACACCGGTGACATCGTGTTGGCACACAGCACCAGCCAGTCCCGACCATGACCGATATGCGCGGCTACCGCGATGGTGCCATCCCGCACCAACGCATGTGAACACTCGGCGGCCGTCTGCGGAAGTGTCGACTGAAACATTTCGTCCGCCAAGGCGCCGCAAGCGTAAAACAGCTGGAACTGGTCGCTGATATCGGCCAGCTGCACGTCTTCGGTGATGATGTAGCGATCCAGATGATCGAACAGCGAAATTTCCGGCTGACCCATCACGATGATTGTCAAATCGAACTCGGACATTAGCACGATGGCGTGGGCCAGCGTCTTGCCTTTGACATTCAGGATAAATGCCTCGCACCCCTGGCCGGGATCCAGGGCCTTGATGTCCGCCGTGCAGAAATTGTGCAGCCATCTCTGCCGGTCACTGCCCGTCAAACGCAGCAATGTTCTGTCGGCAATTTCGTACCAGCCTCCCGTCGCGTCGTTCATGAATAGTCGCCGTCAAGGACTGCGGTGGCAGGCGAATCCGTGAAAGCAACACGATGGGCGTCACGCAATACCAGGCACGACTGGTGCTCGTCAATCAGTTTTTGAATTTGTGCCGACTCGCTAATGTGTCCAAATCCAAATTGCTCGGCGTCGTCCTGAGCCAATTCGCTGGCCAGGTACACGTGCCGGCGGCGAAAGACCTCGGTAACTTCATCGTCGTCGATCAACGCTTCGTCACGCCGCAGCGGCCAGTCTGCCGGCGGCCGTTCCCGCAGATGCGTGCACAGCACAATGGCTGCGTCCTGCCGCGCCGCATGATCGGCATTGAGAATTGCCCGACGCGCATTTTGCCAGTTCTGGGCGACGCTGGATTCCAGCGAAGCGAGTACCAGGTCGACCGGGTTGTCGGACGGTACTTGCCAGATTTCACTACCTCGACGGCAGGATTGATCGATCACAGATTGGCTCAGCCCAACCAGCACATCGACCAGCTGGTCTCCCGGTCCGCAAACGAGTCTGATTTGCCAAAACACGCCCAGTTGGTCATTGGCGGCTCGTACCAGCGCCCGATATTCATCCGGGCCCAGGCGGTCAAAATATTTGCGTGTTTCCTGGTCGCAGAAAGCCGGAATGACGGAGTCCATGTCTGCGATTCCGTCACTTAATCCCACCGGCACCACTACATCTGCGTCAAACAGTATGCGGTTGACATAAACCGGCTGGCCCGCGCGGTCGGCCATCATATACGACATTTGATTTGAATCAGTCGGGTCGTGCTGAATGACGCGCACGTCGCTGCCGACCGGCCATGCATCTTCCGGTGACGCTGCCGACCCTTGATTAGCCACGACGATCGTCAGGTTGTCCGCGACATTGCCATGCCGCAGGAAGCGCCGAGCCACCAACTCGGCGACCTGCATTGTTTGTGGTGTCGCGTGGGCAACGGCCAGAGCAATCGTGTCTTCGGTCAAGACCGCCTGATCGATGGGAGGAAATTCCACAGGGTGTTCGAATCCGCTGTCCAGTACCTGCTCGAGTTGATCAAGCGGGATTCCCTGCAGCTGTAATTCGCCTTGCGGATCGATCAGGCAATCAGAGGCGACATCGAATGTTCGCTGACTGATACGTATCTCGGACATGATCTAAAAACACTCCCTTCCCGGACGCCGTCAAAGAAAACAGACTCTCTCGCCTCGATGATAGCTGGATGAAGAAAAGCGCGTCAATGATCGGTGTTTGTCGAAATTCGCCATTGAGTTCTAATGACGCTGGAAAACGGATTTGACGACCGATTCGGTCACCAAGCAAATGGATATGCCTGTGAAACGACGAACAGCGTGGATCTGCTACGTGATGGGGACCTGTCTCTGCCTGACGATGGCAGGCTGCAAGGAATCACCGAAGGAGAAGCCGGTTAACGACGCCGGGACGACCAGTCAGGCATCCCGCGAGATGTCCGGTGCCGAGATCATTGATCAGTTGCATCAGGAATATCTTGCGGCGTCATCCTATGCCGATCAGGCCAGTCTGGAACTCAGTTACCGGCTGCAGGGCAGATACATGGACGAGCCGCATCAGTGGTCGGTGGTATTTGGACGTGACCAGGGCGTCAAGGTAGATGTGTACGACGCGCGAATCCGCGCCGATCGCGACAGGCTGGGCTGTTTCATCTACGATTTCGGCTCCGGCAACCTCGACAACCAGTGGCAGGTCCACACGTTCAACGACACGCTTCCGGTCCGCAAGCTGTTTCAGGATGGAATCGCTCGCCATTACCTGTCCGGTCAGGCCGAATTGCCTGTCAACACATCGCGGCCGGAGACCGCCGAAGCCTTCTTTCCCATCACCATCGGATTGCTGACCGGGCAAGGCCTGCCGGAATGGT
Source organism: uncultured Pirellulaceae bacterium (assembly GCA_947258905.1). Classification (GTDB taxonomy): domain Bacteria; phylum Planctomycetota; class Planctomycetia; order Pirellulales; family Pirellulaceae; genus CAJQPP01. The sequence continues at coordinate 14,203 of CAMYKF010000594.1, forward strand.
TTGAGCGTGGCACCGCCGAGCGACAACCGGACGAAACGTTTGACGGCCGAGTCTGTTTTCGAATCGCCGTGCGGCACAACCAGCTGACATACGATCTGCTGGTGGATGCTGAAAACTTTCTCTTGCGCCGATTGACGTACCCCTTGCAGTTGCTGGACGAGAGATTGCAGGGAAACCCGGATGTAAGTGGCCTGTCGCTGATTGCCAACTTTGCGAATGCCCGTTTCGAAGCGGAGTTCTCACCAGAAGATTTTGCACTCAGTATTCCGGATGATGCCCGCATGGTCAGACATTTTGTGGCGGTGCCCGAACCATTTCCGTCCAGCGAAGTGGGCAAGCAGGCGGCCGATCTGCAGCTGCGGGATGCCGCAACCCAACTCATCAGCCAATCCGACTGGGATGGCAAGGTCACGCTGTTGGTCTGGACCAGCGATTCATTTTTTACGAGCGAACTATCCGAGACGATCGATCGGGTGGTGCAAGCATCGCCGGGCCGCGAATATAACATCGCGCGAGTTGAAGTGATCGAAGGTGCGTTGCCCGGCAATCCGCAGGTCATCGAGCGATTGACCGGGATCGGACAACAGTCCACAACCACGGTGCTGGCCGATTTTGGATTTGCCGCCGGCCGGGCCCTCGGATTGGAGTCGTTTCCCATCATTGCCATCCTCGATCGTGAAGGCATTCTGCAGTACGTCAGGAATATGCTGGATGATCCGCTGGATGCCGAGGAAATTCTCGCGGTCATGTTGCGGGTAAGATCGGGTGACGATGTGGCCGTGGAAATGCGCCGCGATTACGAGTCGTTTCTTGATCTTTACCAGGAACGGCTGGCCGAGGCCCTGATCGATTCACGCCCGGCCAGGGACGATGGAAACCTTGCTGACGCCGCCGCACCGACCCACGTTTCGGTCACGCGGCTGTGGCACAACCAGGACTTGTGGCAACCCGGCAACATTCTGCATGACTTGGGCCGTATCATTGTGCTTGATGGCTGGCGCACCATGGCTGAACTGGACGCCAGCGGCCGACTGGTCAGGCGTGAAGTGCTGGAACTGGAATCGCAGGAATCGATCAGTGTCGTGCGCAGTAATGGTCGTCAACCAGCACGGCGACTGGTGTTTTCCGTCATGGGACGTTCGGCGCGGGTGCTTGATGAGGGTTTTCGCATGATACGCGTCGCCAATGCCGGCCGCAGCCAGCAACGGATTCGGGACGCGCGCCTGTTTGACATCGATGGCGATGATGAGGACGAATTGATCGTGTCGTACACCGGCGATCGGGGCACCGAGATCAGTGAACTCGCCGATAACAGTCCGCCACGTCAAATGACCGAACAATCCCTGCGGTCCCTGGCCATGGTTCGCGGCGAGAATAACCTGAACCAGCTCATCACTGCTGACCCGTCAGGCCTGTTGAATCGGTGGCATGAACGGGCCGATCAATCGTCCGTGATTGAAAACGACCTGGTCGCCGCAACGCAAATCGTCGTGCGGCCCGATGCTCGTGATACATCGGCCATCTGCGTGATCGGAACGGATCGGCTGGGCCAGTGGATGGCGATCGGGCTGGACCAGAGCCTTCGCCAGAAATGGTCAGTAGCGATTGGCAGCCAGCGTTTTGATACGCAAATCGAGTCCGTTGCGTTTGCCCGTTTGCCTGGCACATCAGCGGGCATGTGGGCCATCGCCGCCAGCGACGGATCGATCCGTTTGATCGGCGATGACGGCAAGCTGGTGGATACCTGGGCGACGGGCGTGCCGATCCACGGAATCGAGCTGATCGCGCGCGACCACGACTACCTTCTGTTGTTCAGCACCGACAAACAGGTGCAGGCCTGGACCATGTCCCCGGCAGCGGCGCGGGTGTTTTCAACGTCAGGCGGACCGGGATAACGCAGGTTATTGCCAACGACCGTCGATGGCGATGCGTCCGCCATCGTTGACCAGTGCCGGGCCGGTATAG
>CAMYKF010000595.1 GCA_947258905.1 uncultured Pirellulaceae bacterium
TTCCGTCGTCGCTGATTGATTGGCACCGGCGTTGGGCGTCGCGGGACTTGCGGGGGTCGCGGCGGATTTGGGCGTGGAAGACGCCTCGGGCAAAGCGACTTCCGCAGGCCCCAATACATAGTTGTCCAGCCCTCGAAACGCGGGCAACACATCGGACCAGATGGTCCACAATCCCACGACCCAAACCCAGATCATCAACAGAGAGACCAGCTGACTGGCCTGCCGCGCATTGTCATCGATATTCAATTCCGGCTGGAAATCGTCCAGCATCTCCGGCTCGATCGTGATTTCGGCGGGCTCGTCATCGGCTGGTGACTCATCCGATTCATCTTCGGCACGACCCGCCTTTTGCGCTTCACGCTGTTCCTGCACCTGTTGCTCACGCCGCCGCCGCCATTCCCGAATGTGTACGTGACGTCGTCGCACCAGAATTAAACGCTTTAAGGATTCGCGAATCGTCTCGGCAACCAGGGCGAAGGCAAACGTGATCAGCAGGTAATCAAATAACCGGATCGCCGTGTAGTAGTATCCCCAGAATGTGAGCGCCGCCAACGAAAGCGGCACCAGCAGAATCAGCGCGAACCAAACCGGGGAAAGTTGGCTGGCCCACGAATCCTCATTTTCCTGCAAATAACTGGCAAACACGCCGCTTTTGGGACTGAACGTCCGGTACAGCAGATATGCCAGGCCCAGCATGCCCGCGATAAACAGCGTGCGATCAATCAGATCGACTCGATGTGTCCTGTCCAACTCGTGCAACAGAGTTATCAGGAATACCAGTATCGACCCGGGCACGACCAGCCAGCTCAAGTTGCGATACAGCAATGCCACCGCGTCGTTATTCCAATCAAAATGCAAATTGGCGAGGCCCTTGGGGCGACACATGCGACGCAGAATTTCGAAAGGGATAGCGAACAATGCGGCCAGAACCAGCGCACGTCCGAAAGCGTTGTACAGCGGGTTTTCGGAAGAAAACGAGTTGACAATGCCCATTCCTGCCGCCAGAGGGATCAGGGGAACGGTCAGCGACATCAAAACGGTAATCAGCAGGGCGCGACCGGTTGGAAAAAACGTATCGCAGGAGCCACGGGCCGCCCGTTCGCCCAAGTCATCTACTCTTTGCTGCAAGCGGGGCTTGTTCACCAACAGCAGCAAGGCAATCAGCGCGACGAGCAAATAGACAACCGATCGACGTTTGATGACAAGCCACGTTCGATACAGTGCATCTGACCAGCGCTCCGCATCCAGCGCCATCAAGTCGACTTCATCAATCGTCCACTCGGTAAACAGCATTTTATTGCTGCGGATCCAGAGGATGCGTTCGTTGATGTATTCGCGAAATTTCGTGGTCTTGGTAACCAGCGAGCGGGTGTTGTTTTCGAAATCCAGCAAACGGTTAAACAGGCGGTCGAGGCCTGTCTTGACATTGGCCAGCCGTTGCTTGCGCGTTTCAAGGAGTTCCTTGACGGGTTCCTCCAACGCCTCAAAATCCGCGTCGGATATTGGGCCATCGGCCGCTTCAATCTCCTCGCGGATAACATCGGGATCCAATTCATCCAGCTGGCGGTCTACATCGAAGATCAGGTACTGGGTATCATTAATCTCTTCGCGGAATTGCTCCACCTGGGCCCGATCCACGCGAACACCCGGCAACTCCGATCTTTGCTTCCGTAACATAGCGCCGACGGAAGTGGTCAGACCGATATTGTCGACGCGCAGCCTCGTTTCATTGAATTCATCCACCAGGTCGTCTAGCGTGTCCTGCAACTGGTCCACTTGTTGTTTGGCGCTATCGGCCTGTTTTTCGAGTTCGGTCGCCTGATTGGCCAGTGCGGTGTTGATGGAGTAGCTGTTGGCCAGCAGCGGATATTGTTCCACCAGCCGGGCTTCCTCCTCGGCCGCTTGCTGGGCGGACGTCCGGGCCTCTTCCTGTCGGCGTCGGGCCTGCAACGCTTCCAGCTCGGCCAGATAGGCCCGGGCGCGTTCCAGCTGGAGGCTTAACAATTCGCGCCGCGTACGCAGCACACCTTCGCGCATCTCCGCCTCATCACGTCCCTGTACGGAGGTTAACACCAGCCTTTCAATTTCCAGCGCCCGCAAAGCTGATTCCATTTCGATGCGGGTAGCTAATGCCAACGGCGTCGAATCCGCTTGTGGCAACTCGGCGAGCTTTTTGCGCAACTCCGCTTCCAGGCCTTCGATCGTTGCCCGTCGCGTTTGAATTTCCTGCGGCCGGTTGATGCGGCGATCAATCCTTGCCTGATTTTCGGTGAGCTGTTGGGCAAGTGTTTCCACTTCGGT
>CAMYKF010000596.1 GCA_947258905.1 uncultured Pirellulaceae bacterium
TCGCTCCGCCTCCGGCAGGCGGACCCTACGAACTGGCAATTGCCGGCAAGGAAGCCCGCGTCGTGTATAACGACGTGATGGTGGGCGAAGTCTGGTTGTGTTCGGGCCAGTCCAATATGCAGTGGTCGATGAACCAGTCTCTGGAGTTCGAAAACGAGGAAGAGCGTGAAAAATATTTTTCCGCCATTAACAACCCGCGTTTGCGACTATTCACGGTACCGCAATCCGCCATTGAAAAACCGGCAAGTGACCTCGCTGGTGCGGCAGCGTGGGAAGAGTGCACGCCATCCACGGTAGCCGAGTTTTCGGCGGTCGCCTATTTCTTCGCCAAGGCCTTGCAGGAACACCACACACTTCACGACATTCCGATCGGTCTGATTGATTCCAGCTGGGGTGGAACACCGGCCGAAGCCTGGACGTCCCGCGAGGCGCTGGAGGCGCAGGAAAGTCTCCGGCCGCTGCTGGAGCACTGGGATGCCAGTGAGGACAAGCGAAGTCCGGATCGACCTGCCAATCTCTACAACGGTATGATCGCGCCGCTGGTCCCGTTGTCGATTCGCGGCGTCATCTGGTATCAGGGCGAAGCCAACGTGGGTCGTGGCTCCCAGTACAAGACCCTGTTTCCCAACCTCATCAATGACTGGCGCCGCCGTTTCGATCAGGGCAACTTTCCTTTTTACTTTGTGCAACTGGCACCCTATCGATATGGCAACCATGATCCTCGCGCGCTGGCGGAATTGTGGGACGCGCAAGACGATGTGCTGGAGTTGCCCAACACCGGGATGGCGCCTTCACTTGACATTGGCAACCCGGCCGACATTCATCCGCGAAACAAGGAGACGGTCGGCCGGCGTCTGGCCCGCATTGCCCTGGCGGAAACCTTCGGGCAAACGGAGCTTCCCTTTCGCGGTCCCGCGTTTCACGATTTTGAAACCATCGACGATGGCAGCAAGATTCTGATCCATCTGGAGTTCGCCAAGGGGCTGCACAAACACGGCGACACGATCAATGGTTTTTCAATTTGTGGCGCCGATGGGGAATTTGTGCCCGCCGAGGCTCAGTTGCGCGACGGCGGATTGGTGGTCTGGTCGAAAGAAATCGAGAATCCGGCTCACGTGCGTTTTTTGTGGGATGATACCGCCCAGGCCAACCTTTTTAACGCCGCGGGTCTGCCAGCCTCGCCATTCCGTACCGACGATTTCGAAATGCTGTCGGCCAACGAAAATTATTGAAGCCAGCGTCCAGGCCATCGGCGGCCTGCGATTCAATTTGTCCAGGCAGCACCGCGATCCATGCCAGTCCCCAAATAGTGTGGCTGGGCCAGAGATAATAGACCCTGTATTTTTGCCGATCCGTGCGTTAAATTCGATGAGTTGCGTGTGCCGCGCAGCCACCGGGCGGCTACTTTTCCACTGCTGACAATCATGTCCACCAATCAAGACGAAATCAAAAAGGAGTCTGGCGAAACGTCGGCGGACTCGGCAACCGGTTCCTCTGCACAGGCCAACGTGGACCAGCCGGCAACATCCAGCCCGCGAAAGATCCTGATTGGTTCCCAACGCGATGCCGCGGATCCGGGACTGAAGAACAAGACGATACGATATTCATCGGTTTCGCCTGACCAGGTTGGCAGCGCCATTCAGACCGATTCACCGGCAGCGGAAACGCAAACGGAAACGCCGGCCGAGCCGGTCACCGATTCACCGACAGCGGAAACGCCAGCCGAGCCGGTCACCCAAACACCTGACACGGCCGATCCGGTGACGCCGCCGACTCCGCCAGTGGAAGTCGTGGCGGCCGCCGATCCTGCCGAGCTTGCCGCTCCCGCTGTAGTCGATGACGCTGTAGTCGATGACGCTGTTGTCGAGGACGCTGATGCCGAATTGCAGGCCGCGCTGGATGACCTGCAAATGGAATCGTTGATGAGCGCGCATCAGCCCGCCGAAGAACTTGAGCTGGATTCGCGCGTCAAGGGACTGGTTACACGCATTCACAACGAAAACGTGTTCTTTTCGCTCAAGGGTCGATTCGAAGGCATCACTTCAACCCGCCAGTTCAAAACGCCTCCGGCCGAAGGCGCCATGCTGGATGTCGTGGTAACCGGGTTCAAGGAAGACGAGGGGTTGTACGAAGTATCGATTCCGGGCGCTTCCGTCAGCGTCGCCGACTGGTCCGATCTGACCGAAGGCGCCGTGGTGGAAGCCCGTATCACCGGCTCCAACACTGGTGGCCTGGAATGCACGATCAACAATATCCGGGGCTTTATTCCGGCCAGCCAGATCGATGTCGTTCGCGTCGAAAACTTCGGCGACTTCGTCAACCAGAAAATGCAGTGCGTAGTCACCGAAGTCAATCCGCGGCGCAAGAAACTTGTGCTCAGCCATCGTGCCATCCTGGAACGCGAACGTCAGAAAAAGAAAAAGGAACTGATGCAGACTTTGGCTGCCGGTCAGACTCTGGATGGAGTGGTGACCAAGCTGATGGATTTTGGCGCATTCGTCGACATTGGTGGCGTGGAAGGCCTGGTCCATGTCAGCAAAATGGCCTGGGAACGGGTGGGTCACCCCAGTGAAGTGCTGGAACCGGGGCAAAAAATTTCGGTGAAAGTTGAAAAGGTCAATCCCGAGACCGGTAAAATCTCGCTGTCGTACCGCGACACGCAGGAAAACCCCTGGACCAACATCGACCAGAAGTATCCTGCCGGGGCCGTGGTTGATGGCACGGTGTCGCGACTGGCCCAGTTCGGGGCCTTCGTGAAACTCGAACCCGGCGTGGAAGGGCTCGTGCATATCTCCGAACTGGCCCACCATCGCGTGATTGCCGTCAAGAACGTGGTCAAGCAGGGGGATGCTGTCGAGGTCAAGGTGCTGTCGGTGGATCCCGCGGCCCAGAAGATCGGCCTGTCGCTCAAGGCCACCCAGGCCAGACCGCAAAAAGCCGCCGGCGACAAAAAGGTGGATGAGACCGCCGAACCCATTCGTGAAGCGGCGGTCAAAAAACGTGACGAGCCGCTCAAGGGCGGGCGCGACAAGGGCAGCGGTGGCGAACAGTTCGGATTGAACTGGTAGACATGATCTGGCGTTATCTCGCGCGGCCCGTTCTGTTTTCCCTGCCAGCGGAATTCGTGCACCACTGGTCGATGTCGCTGTTCAACGCCACCATGTTCCCGCCTTGTTCGTCATTGATGGGATGGTTGACACGCGTCGGTGATCCGCGTTTGCGGTCGCAGGTGTTTGGCGTCGAGTTCGACAATCCGGTGGGACTGGCCGCCGGTTTCGACAAGCAGGCCACCTGGTTCAACGCACTTGCGCATCTGGGCTTTTCCCACATCGAGGTAGGTACCATCACCGGGCAGCCGCAGGATGGAAACCCGCGGCCGCGTCTGTTCCGCCTGCCCGGCGACCGGGCACTGATCAATCGCATGGGCTTCAACAATGTCGGCGCCGAACAGGCTGCTGCCGCACTGTCGCGCACAAACATCAGGACGGTGCTGGGCATCAACATCGGCAAGACGAAAGTGGTCGATGTGGACCGGGCCGTCGAAGATTACGTGCGAAGTTTTCGGCTGCTGTTTCCCTACGCCCGCTATTTCACCGTCAATGTCAGTTCACCGAATACACCCGGGCTGCGTACGCTGCAGGATCGCGAGCCGTTGCTGGAATTGCTGGGGGAACTGATGCGTCAGAATGCCGCGTTGGCCGGTGAGCACGGTGTGGAGCCCCGACCGGTGCTGCTGAAGATTGCGCCGGACCTGAACGAGGAGCAAATCGCCGATATCGCCGCGATCGCCCAGGAGACTTCCATCGACGGCATCATCGCCACCAACACCACGACCAGCCGCGACGGACTGGTCACCGACGCCGGGCAGGTTACGGCGATCGGGGCTGGCGGACTGTCCGGAGCGCCGCTCACACAAGTCAGCCGCAATTTGGTGAGGCGAATTTACCAACTGACCGGCGGCTCGCTGCCCATCATCGGTGTGGGCGGAATCATAACCGGGGAGGATGCCTGGCAGATGATTCGCAACGGCGCCAGTCTGGTACAGGTCTACACCGGATTCATCTACGGCGGGCCAATGTTCGTAAGACAAATTAATCGGTATCTGTCGCAACAGCTCGCCGCAGGTAGCTTTGACAGTATCCGGGATGTTGTGGGAATCGATGCCAACTCGTAGCCGCGACGCCCAGTGGTGTGGCTCTCCAATCTCCGGCGCCCCCGGAATTCGTAATCGTTCAGAAGAGCACCATCCCGCACCCGGCAACGGTCATTAATCGTCCCCAAACGATTGGCGCCCGCATCCGCCTTACGGGTCAGCCGGGATCGCCGGGCCGAAAGCGCAGGATTTGTTGCCAGGAATGCGCCATTTCGCACGTAAAAACTTGCTGTCTTTTGCGGTTTAACCAGGGAATGTTGAGCTTCCGGTAGTCCAAGACCGTAGTTACACTGTAGCTCGCCAGCGGACCCCGCTTTTTTCTTCACCTGTTCCGACCTTCACTCGGGACGAAAATCACGGACAAGTACTCATGGCCATTGACCTGCAACCCGAATCCACCAAACCCACGCCGGACGACCTGATTGCCAAGGACATTCACGATCCTCAGGAAAAAATCAGATTGCCCAAGGGCCAGCATTTGCCCCACCCCGAGGGTATCAATGAGAAGAGTCGTCTGTTGTGGGAATACATCATTCCGGTGATCGTTTTCCACTTGGCAATTCCACTGGCGTTCCTTCCCTACTTCTTCAGCTGGTGGGGAGTGCTGTGGTTGTTCGTGGGCAATTTCCTGTTCACGTCGCTGGGCGTTGGTGCCGGCTATCACCGGTTACTGACTCATCGCGGATTCAAGTGCCCCAAGTGGTTTGAGTACACCCTGACAACGCTGGGTGTCTGCAGTTTCCAGGACTCGCCAGGCCGCTGGGTACTGGTGCATCGCGTTCATCACCAGCATTCGGATCATCGACCAGATCCGCACACGCCCCGAGTCAGTGCGTTCTGGTCCCACATGGGCTGGCTGTTTATCGACAATGTTGAACTCAGCAAGGCCTCGGCCTATGACCGCTATGTTCGCGACCTGATGAAAGACAAGTACTACCTGTGGCTGCAACGCGGCCAGAAGTGGATTCTGGTATATTTCATCCACGCTGTAATCTTCACCGCCATTGGCGTGGGAGTAGGCTATCTTGCGACCGGAACGCTGGCAGGCACCGTACAGGTTGGCGCTCAATGGGCGTTGTGGGGTGTCATCCTGCGGACGGTTTATACATGGCATGTCACGTGGGCTATTAACTCGTTTGCGCACATGTGGGGTTATCGCAATTACGAGACCCGCGAAGACAGTCGCAACAACTGGTTGTTCGCCCTGCTGACCAGCGGAGAAGGCTGGCACAACAATCATCACGCCGATCCCCGTTCGGCGCGTCACGGCCACCGCTGGTGGGAGTTCGACCTGACCTGGCATACACTGCGATTCCTGGAGAAACTGGGAATCGTCCGTGACCTGGTTCATCCCAACAAATCGGCGCTGGATCGTCGCGCGGTTAACGAATCTGACGCAGCAGCCTGATCCTGGCCGGTAGATTTCAAGCGGCATTTGGCAGTGACGGTGAGCCCGTCGCAGCTCCAAACGCCCTGCCGCGGACCCGCTGTGTCACGGTGGTGCGGCATTTCTCGCGATGCGTGCGTCCATTGACGATGCATTTGGGGCGGCAGGTCAGTCGACGTTCGGTTTGAAAGCCCAGAATTTCCAGCATTTGCGAAATGCATCGATCTGACAGGGCCCACCAGTATTTTCGGCTGCGATTGCCCGCGGTGGGCATGAACCCGGCAATTCCCTGCCGCTGGCGGCTGCCCGCAAACGGCAGTTTCCACCACCACGGTTCGCGCGCCGAAGTGGGGTTGGTCACAACCATCGTTCCGGAGCACAGTCGGGAAGCGGAATACAGGGCAAGGAATGGATCACGCAAGTGACCAAGGATCATGCCACAAAACACGATGTCAAAGTTGCCCAGTTCCCCGGGCAAATCATAGATGTCGCCGTAAACCGCGCGGCACCTTGATCCCAGTCGTTGATGGGCAAACCAGTACGCGTTGCGCAATGCAGTGTGGGCCTGATCGCACTCGTCAAAAATGATCGGCAAATAATGTTGCTCGTGGGCATGCGGCACCACATTCCAGTCGTGGCCATCACGCATGTCAAACGAAACGACCTCAGCTCCCCGGCGTTCCATTTCAAATGACAGGAAACCGGAGGCGGCGCCGATGTCGAGAACCCGTTTGCCTGAGAAATCCAGTTGCCCGAGGTATTTGTCAACGGTGTCACGCAGATCCCACTGAGCACCCACCGTGCCGCAACCCGGCAGTTCCATGCGATGATAGAACGAACAGATCGCCGGGTCGTTAACTTCGATGGGTTCTGCGTAGAGCGTGGGGGCTGCCATGCCACCGTCCAGATTCGGTCCGTGATACCTGCGCAGCTTATCGAAATAATTTCGCTGATGTCAACGCTGGAATTGCCGGCAATCGCCTACAAAGCCGTTTTGCGATCGCGTTTGGCAGCAGTACGCCGGGCAGTCTCGTCCACAATGATGCCAATCAGCAGAACAATGCCGATCGTGAACATTTCCAGCTGGCTGGCAATGCCAATCATGTCCGGCGCGTTGTAGAGCACTCGCATGATCGAGGCACCGATGATCACACCGAGAATCGAGCCTTCGCCGCCACGCAGGGAGCTGCCTCCCAACACAGCTGCTGCAATCGCATACAGTTCGTAGAAACTGCCATGCCCGGAAGGTTCCACGTTGTTGCTGTCCAGCGTAAATAGCACCGCGCCGAAACCTCCACACAACGCGCACAGCACATAGGCCAGAATCGTCATGTTGTCCGTGTTGATGCCGCTGTAACGCGCCGCTTCCTCGTTATTGCCCAGCGCGAAAAAGTACCTGCCGAAAACCGTCGTGTTGAGAAAGATGCCCGCCAACGCCCCAATCACGACCAAAAAGAAAAACGGTGTTTGCACTACGGTTTCGTGAATCGCCGTCTTGCTCAACAGCCACAGCACGGCAAAAAACAACGTGAAGATCCATAACGCCCTCGGCAAGTTCCCGGCGCTCCGCGTCCAGCTCTTGCCCAGCCACAACACACCACCCATCACGACGCCCATGTTGAAAAACACACCCAGCATCTTCCACAGCACGACGTTCATGCCCAGCAAAAACCGGTCCCCCGAACCGGCCGCTTCCGCCGACACAAATGCCGATTTCATATTGGCCAGCGTGATGGTCTCGCCGCCTATCCAGTTCATGACGGCCAGCAACGCAGCCAGCCCCCCTGCGACGACCAGCAGCGGCAGCAGGCGACCGATCAGCAGACGCCGGTCTGCCTGACCCAGCGTCCGTCGCGCGGTCAGAAACGCCAGTCCCCCAAAGCACACGATCAATGGAATCCACGCAAAACTCATCAAATGGGCCGGCCGTGCGATGGCCCGTTCTGGCAAATCGAGCGTGAAGAACTTCAGCTCCAGACCGGCGACCTGTGCGAACGTGTTCCCGAATTCAACCGTCCACCCATCCCAGTATCGTGAACTGGCCACAACGGCCGTCACCGCCCCCAGAACCAGTAACACCAGGCCATTACTGCGAGCCGTCGCATCACGACGCGACCGCTTGCTGACAAAAGACTTCCACATGCCCACAAGCAGCAGCACGATCCCTACCGCCAGCATCACGGCTGTCGCCGTGCAAGGTTTGCCGATGGCCAGCAAACGCAGCGAGTCGTTGTATTCGGTTCCCAGTCCCTGCGTCTGGTCGCCTGTCAGGTAGCGACTTAGACCGCGATAGATCATCAATCCGCAGAGCGTCACCACAAACGGCTGCAACCCGAGTTTGGTGATCATCAGTCCATGCAGCAGGCCCAGATGCGCGGACAGCCACAGGGCCACGCCGACCGACACCGCCATCGTCATCCAGTTCCCGTGTTCCGTACTGCGCAGCCAGAACGCGACGACCAGTAACAACACGCCCGCCACCAGCAAACCGGTTTTGGGTCGCCGCGCATGGGTCAGTAACTTGCGGCGTTTGACCAGCGTGTCCCACAGGACCCAGCCGGCTGCCACCAACAGCAACTCCACCCCGATCAACTGAACCAGCCATGCACCGTTGTCACCGGGCGGATACTGACTCCATGACTTGAGCGTCATAATCATGGTGCAACCGACCAGGCCGATCAGAGAGCCGGTCGACAGGTCGATACCTCCGGTCACGATGACCAGCACTGCCCCAATGCCAATAATGGCGAACATGCTGCTGGAACGCAGCAGATTCTGCAAGTTGTACGGTTTGATGAATGCGTCGTTCAGCAAAGCCGTGGCCACGCACACATAAATCAACAACAGCAGAATGCCCAAAATCTTGTTGGATGATTTCATGGCTGGCCGCCTCCGGCGGAATGCGTCGGTTGATCCAGCTGGCCACCGGTAGCCAGTGTCATAACGGCTTCTTCGCTGAATTGCTCGCTGGCCAGTTCGCCGCTGATCGTTCCTTCGTGCATCACAATGATGCGGTCGGACATGCCCAACACCTCTTCCATATCGCTGGACACGAACAGGATGGCGACACCGGCCCGGGAGAGATCATCCATCAATTTGTAGATTTCCTGCCGGGCACCTACGTCGACGCCGCGAGTCGGTTCGTCCATTAACAGGATAGCGGGTTCCCGCGCCAGCCACTTGGCAATGACCACCTTCTGCTGATTGCCACCGGAAAGAAACTTGACAGGCTGTTCGATGTGGGGAGTACGTGTTCCCAGACGACGGGTCATTTCGGTCGCCAGTTCGTACTCGCGCCCGCGGTCGACAAATCCCAGTTGGGCCAACGTCGACAGCGTGGACAGTGACGTGTTTTCGCGGACCGACATCGGCAAGAGGACGCCTTGCTGCTTGCGGTCCTCCGGCACCAGCCCGATACCAAGTTGCATGGCGGTCTGGCTGTCAGGAATCTCGGCCTGCTGTCCGCCAATCACGATCGATCCCTCTGTCGCCGGCGTGATGCCAAACAAGGTCATTAGCAATTCCGTACGGCCGGCACCGACCAATCCGGCGATGCCCACGATTTCGCCGGCCTGCACACGAAAACTTACCTCATGGTGCGGGTTGGCGAACGTTCGTAACCGACGCACTTCAATGGCCGCGTCGTCTCGAGCGCAATCCGTGCGGGAATAGTAACTGTCAATCTCCCGCCCCACCATGCGTTCGACCATCGCCTGATGATTAATCTCGTGGCGTGGCAATTGACCGGCGTTGCGGCCGTCACGCAGCACTTCCACGCGGTCGGCAATCAATTCCACTTCGCCCAGCCGGTGTGAAATATAGATGACGCTGACGCCACGGGATTTCAGCTGCCGAATGATGTCAAACAGCTTGTTGGCTTCGCGCTGCGAGAGACTGCTCGTCGGCTCGTCCATAATAACGATCCGGGCTTCGGTGGAAATGGCCTTGGCGATCTCCACCATTTGTTGCTGGCCGATCGTCAAATGCCCCACCAGCTCATCCGGTGACAGGTCGAGTCCTACTTGCTGGAGAATGGTCTCGGACTGGACGCGAATTCGCTGGCGGTCGATCATACCGCCCCGAGTCGGTTCGCGACCGAGGAAGATGTTGGCGCCGACATCGAGGTTTTGGCAGAGGTTCAATTCCTGGTGGATCAGGGCGATGCCGTTGGCCCGGGCCGCTTGCACGGAGTCAATGGTTTGCGGGACGCCATCGACCAGAATCTCGCCGTCGTCCGGCAGCTGGTTGCCCGCGAGGATCTTCATCAGCGTGCTCTTGCCGGCGCCATTTTCGCCGATCACAGCGAGTATTTCGCTTTGTCCCAGTTCCAGACTGACGCGGTCCAGTGCCACCACGCCGGGAAAGCGTTTGGAGATCTCCTTGACGTGCAGGATGGGCTGGTCGTTGTTCATTCGAATACGGTTTCCATCAAGCCTTCTCCCTCGGGGAGAAGGTGGCCGAAGGCCGGATGAGGGTGACCGGGGTGAGGCTGGAGTCGTACGATGTGCCGGGCCAGCCGACACATAAAAAAAGCCGAATCAAAAAACGATTCGGCGTCGGCGGGTCATCTGCTATTTTAGTTGGCTTCCCCGGCAATCATAGCCGCCAGCTCCTGCTGAAAATCTTCCACATTGTCCTGCTCGATCATGCGGGCCGGGATGTCAATGAAGTCAGCCTGCAGATCGGATTTGTCGCCTCGCACCAGCCGCTGCAGCACCTCAACCGATTTGTATCCGTACATGTGGGGGTTTTGCACGACGGTGCCAACGCAGTTTCCGGTTTTGATTTCTTCCAGAGTGCGTTCGTTTTCGTCAAAACCCACTACCTTGATCTGTCCCATTCTACCGGCGCTCTCCAGGGCATCAAAAATGAAGGGCGGATTGTACTCGAACAGGCCTACCATGCAGTCGATTTGTTCGTACTTGGCCAGTGCCTGTTCGGGCAATTCCTTTTTGCGAGTATCGTTGAAGTCGTCGACCCGCGTGGCGAGGAAGGTCCAGGTGCCGTCGGTAATTTCGGCGCCCGGCTGGTCGTAGCGGGTGGGGTCGTGGCTGCGGCCGAGCACCTCATCGATCAGGCCCTGGCGTCGCAGCTTGGCGTTGTGTTGTTCCAGCGACCCGATAAAGATCACGATGTTGCCGCCATCGGGGATCGCTTTTTTGACGAGTTGTCCGGCCATGCGACCGGCATCGTAATTGGACATGCCGATATAGATCAGGCGATTGGTATCCGGCGCATCGGAATCGTGGGTGATGAAGTGGCAGTGATCGCCGAATTCGTTGAGGATTTCGGTCTGGTTGGCGGGTTGGTCGGGTCTGACTGCGATGCCCTCGGTGCCCTTGCTGATCACTTGTTCCTGCATGCTTTTCTGG
>CAMYKF010000597.1 GCA_947258905.1 uncultured Pirellulaceae bacterium
GGGCCTCGCCGATCTGGGCCACGCCGATCTGGAGCCGGGGAACCTCAACAAGCTCGACGCGGTCGAGCAGATCGACGATCTGCTCGAGGTGGGTAGGAGCGTCGCCCGCGAGTCCGTGGACATGTCGGACTTCGGAGGCCTGATCGAGGACTGAATGGGCGCGGCGCCGGCGGATTTCCTGGACGAGGTGGAGCTCGCCGGGGTCCGCGCGGCGAGCGGTGACCTGGCGCTCCTCACCGAGGAGCTGCGGCTCTTCGGCCCAGAGTGGGCCGCGGCGGGGCTGCGAGCGATACGCGAGGCACGGCTCCGTATCGAGGTCGGCGACCGGGCGCCTGAGCCGGCGAGGGTCCTGGCCTTCACCGGCCATCGAATCGACGCGCCCGACCGGGCCGTGCCCCGCTTCCCGGCGACGGCGGAGCCCCAGGCACGATCGATGATCCACGAGTCGATCGTGCCAAAAGCCAGCTGGCCAGCCTCGGCCCGGGACCTGGCTCCTTCGATATGGTCCAGCATCCAGCGAATCTTGGTGCCCGAGAAATAGGCATCGAGGAACAGGCCGGTTTTCTGCTGGAAAACCGGACCGTGGCCGGCCTCGCGAAGTTGATCGCAATAGGCCGCCGTGCGCCGGTCCTGCCAGACGATGGCGTTGCCGATGGGACGACCGGTCGCCCGGTCCCAAATGACGGTCGTCTCACGCTGGTTGGTGACACAGATGGCCGTCACGTCCCTGGCCGTCAAATTTGACTCGGCCAGGGCCAGCTACGCCACTTGCAATTGAGTGGACCAGATTTCGTCGGCATCGTGTTCAACCCAGCCAGGTCGTGGAAAGTGTTGTTGAACCTCCTGCTGCGCGGTCGCTTTGATCGTTCCCTGGCGATCAAACAGAATTGCCCGCGAACTGGTGGTTCCCTGGTCCAGAGCGAGCACGAACGACATGAGAAATGACTAACGATGACAAACGTGCGTATTGCAGATGGCAGCGTTACTATAAATGCGGCGCGGTCGTGACGGTAGCTAAAAACCACATATCGCAAGGAGTTTTGCACGGTCCTCGTTTTGGGACGCCAGATGCTGTAAATCGGAGGTGTCAGTGGTTACATTAGAACGTGGCTTAACGGCCGATTACTCATTCTTATTGCAAAGGAAACTGCGGTGTCTTTATTTGGCGACAACAATTACCAGTACCGCGAAACCTATTTTGTTCTGTTTGAGCGCGAGAATTGCCCCAAGTCCGCAGATGTGCAAAAAGTCCTCAGTGAATTGGGTCCGCGATACGAAACCGTCAACTTGACGGAAACCGAAGAGGGCTTTGAATCGCTCACCGTTAAATCACCGCGGGACTTTTCCGCCATGGACATCGTGCTGACGGTCGGCGAGGAAGTCACGGCTCAGGTCGAGGAACTGGAGGAGGCCATGCGCACCATGACCCTCTCCGGCGACGACATCAAGAAGCTTGGCAAGCTGAAATCATGCGACGCCCGTTTCGATATCTTTCATTTCGAGGAAATTGCCACGGCCACCGAGGATGACCAGTTCCTGGACCCCGGCGGCTTGCTGCTGGTGCTCGAAGCCCTCGCCAATCTGTGTGATGGCGTGGCACTGGATCCGGCATCCCAGTCCCTGATGTAAGGCAACGGTCCAGCTGCACGCAACAACGGAGTTTGTAGCAGATGAGTTTGCAGGCCAAGGAAATCAAAAACGGCAGCATCGTCGTCTACAACGACGCACCTGTCATCATTGAGTCCATTTCCGTCCAGTCACCTTCGGCTCGCGGGGCAGCCACCTTGTACAAATTCCGCGGCCGCAATGTGGTCACCAAACAAAAGGTTGACATCACGCTTAAGGGCAGTGAATCCCTGCCGGCGGCCGACTTCCAGCGTCGACAGATCAACATCATGTACAGCGACGCCACGCATATGCACTTGATGGACCAGCAGGATTACCAGCAGTACGCGTTGCCCCTGGAAGACCTGCAGCATGAACGGAACTTCATCACCGAAGGCCTCGAGGGAATTCAGGGATTGATTTACAACGACGCGTGCGTCGGCATCCAGATCCCCAACGCCGTGGAACTGGAAGTCACCCGGTGCGATCCGGGTGTCAAAGGGAATTCGGCCACGGCACGAACCAAACCAGCCACGCTGGAAACAGGCTTTACCGTTCAGGTTCCCGAATATTTGAAGCAAGGCGAACGCATCAAGGTCGACACGCGCACTGGCGAATTTTTATCGCGAGCATAACATCGTAGCGGTGGCTTCCAGCCGCCGACAAATGCTGCCTCGGCGGC
>CAMYKF010000598.1 GCA_947258905.1 uncultured Pirellulaceae bacterium
CGGCACGATCAGACGATCCTTGAGCAATTCGTGCGCATGATCAATGCCGACGGCTCCCGGTACAGTTATGTGATCAGTACCTTGCTGGGCACGGATCGATACACCGAGCAATATGCCTATATCTTTGACACCCGGCGTGTCGAACTTCTGGACAAGGGTTTTGTCGTACCGGACCCCTACAATCTGCTGCAACGCGAACCGATGGTCTGCCGGTTCCGTACCCGGACGACCAACCCCGCCGAAGCATTTACGTTTGCCTTGGCCAATGTGCACACAGTGCCTTCAAATACACGCAGCGAACTGACCACACTGTATGAAATTTACGTGTGGCTGAAATCATACATGCACGAAGAAGACGACATTATCTTGCTCGGCGATTTCAACGAGCCGCCGCGAAAGTACGGACAGTTGTGGCAAATCCAGACGCTGGCCGCTGCCTTGCCCGACGGCGTGTTCACCAACACTTCGCAATCGGCTTCTTACGACAACATCCTCTTCGATCGCCAGTACACGCTTGAATACACAGGCAAAGCGGGCGTGCTGGACGTCGAGCGGGCGTTTGGCCTGACACGCGAACAGGCCATGGCGGTATCGGACCATTTACCGGTCTGGGCAGCCTTTACGGCCGGCGAACGTCGCGCCAGCCAGTTTGCCAACCAACCCGCCTGGCAAGGCAGATAGAGCGCGCCTTTCTTTGTTATTCCGCGTCGGCTGGCAACTTGCCCAGGCTCTTCAACAGCGCCAACACCTGATCGGCCAGCACCTCCACCGACTGGACGCCACCATCGAGGACCAGTTCGGGTTGCTCGGGCGGCTCATAGGGATCGTCGATGCCCGTAAAGCCCTTGATCTCGCCGGCGCGAGCTTTCTTGTACAGTCCCTTGGGGTCGCGTTGCTCACAGATTTCCAGCGGGGTGTCCACGAAGATCTCCGCAAAGTCGCCCTGGCTGCCCCGTGACTCGACATCATTCCGGACCCGATCACGATCCGCCCGGTAGGGACTGACGAAAGCCGTCAGCGTGAGCAGACCGGCCGAACAAAAAATCTCTGCGACGGCCCCAATCCGGCGTATGTTCTCCTGCCGGTCCTCGGCCGAGAATCCCAGGCCAAACCGGCGTGCGAACAACTCACCGTATTCCTGCGCCAGCAACTGCGGACTGGCGTTCAACCCATGACGAATGTTGTCGCCGTCCAGCAAAAAACTGTTGGCTCCCAGTTCATGCAGCTTTTGATCGACGCAGTTCGCCACGGTGCTCTTGCCGCTCCCGCTGAGTCCGGTAAACCACAGTACGCAGCCCCGTGGCCGCTGTACCGAATGGTCGTGCCAGACGATATGCGTTTTTTCGGTCATGCACTCTACGGGGCAGAAACAACAGGGGCTTGGGAAGGGGATCAGGACTCGATTCCGGCCAGTTCGCACAAGTTTGCGTCACGCACTGCCTGCGGGCAACTCCACACGAGAAAAAACAGGGCTTCACGACACCAGCGGCCGACCGGGTGCCCATCGACAAATCCCGCGCCCTTGGCGGCTACCATCGCCGCCTGGGTGGCACGCAAAACGAGGCTGTTGGCGGCAATCCGTAACTGTTCCAGCGAACACACTTCCTGACCTTCGGCCATCTGCAACAAGTCATGGCTTGCATGGTCCCACTGATCGCGCAGCATTTCCGACTTTTGCACCAGGTCGTCACGCGTTGCCGATTCCTGTTGCAGGTAATCCAGCGCAGCCCGGGCCAGAGCCAGTGCCAGTGTGGAAGTTTGCAGTCCACCGGTACCCGGGCCCGAGGCGCTGGCCATGACATTGGGTCGCGGCCCGGCGACCAACTGCGCGCCGTCCACCTCGACCGTATTAAAATGCACGGCACCTGTCCGACTGGCCGACAGCGCAACCAGCGACTGACTATCATCAACGCGAACCCCCGGAGTATGGGCCGGTACAGCCAGCAACACCTGATCGTTGTTCTCCAGGGTAGCACCAACGACCAGATAATCGGCGAACGGCGCGCCAGTGACCCACGGGCTGAATCCATCCAGCACAAACCCGGCCGGCGTTTCGCTGGCACGCAGCACCGGACGAGGCAAATGCTGGCTGCTGGTCGTCAGATGCGAAATTCCCACGGTCGCCAGGTACTTGCCAGCCGCCAGTTCCGGCAACAGGCGACTCTTCAGCGATTCATTGTCGGAAATCTGCAACCGCCGCACGGCAGCGGCCCTTTGCGTTAGCACAAACGTGGTGGTCAGGCAGGCGGCACCCAAACGCAGGTATCCCCGCGCGATGTCGGCGCC
>CAMYKF010000599.1 GCA_947258905.1 uncultured Pirellulaceae bacterium
AAATCATGTTGCAATGGAATGACGGCTCGTGGGAACATCGAGCCATCTGGGGCGAGGATCTGATCGCCTGGGGCACGCCCAACTCGCCTTCACGCCTGTTTATCGGGTCGTTGCCCCGTCCCGGGCAGTGGGTGCGGTTGTCGGTGCCGGCGGCTGATGTGAATTTGAAAGCGGGACAGGCCATCAACGGCGTGGCCCTGACTCAATATGGCGGCCGCGTGTACTGGGATGCGGTTGGACGTGTGACCAACCCGCCACCGTGGCCGGCCAACGAATCGCTGGCGGACTGGATTGATGAGCAGATCGAGGCCACTGGCGCCAGTCTGCCAGGGCCGCTGAAAAAGATCATCGAATCGCCACGGGACGGGTGGAATGAAGAACAGCTGCGTCAGTTGCAGCATCATTTTATCGAGCACGTCTTCAGCGGTTCGCGAGGCGTGTTTGAGCCCCTGCAGACTCGAAGAACTGAATCAACCAAACTGCGTGACGAACTAAAAAAGTCGATCCCCACCACGCTGGTCTACCGCGAAGCAAAGGAACCCAAACAGGCTTACGTGCTGAATCGTGGATTGTACGATCAGCCAGGTGACCCGGTCGAGCGAGCCGTGCCCGCTGCTCTGCCTCCGTTACCTGAAGGCCTGGACAACGATCGCATGGCGCTGGCCCGCTGGTTGTTTTCCGGCCAGCATCCACTGGCGGCACGAGTGGCCGTTAATCGGTTTTGGCAACAGGTATTTGGCACGGGCCTTGTCGAGTCGTCGGAGGACTTTGGTGCACAAGGCACCTTCCCGACTCATCCTGACCTGCTGGATTATTTGTCCGTGGATTTCGTGGAACATGACTGGGACGTGAAATGGCTGATGAAGCAGATGTTGATGTCGGCCACGTATCGGCAACAATCCAGAACCACCCCGGACTTGCAACAAGCCGATCCCGACAATCGCTGGTTCACACGCGGCCGCCGTTACCGGCTGGATGCCGAGGTGCTGCGTGACCAGGCTTTGACCATCAGCGGACTGCTGGTTCCCACCATCGGCGGACCCAGTGTGAAACCGCCGCAACCCGATGGTTTGTGGTTTGCCGTGGGATATTCAGGCTCCAACACGGTGCGTTTCAAAAAAGATGAAGGCCACGACAAGGTGCACCGGCGCAGCATGTACACGTTCTGGAAACGCACGGCACCGCCACCGCAAATGAGTTTGCTGGATGCGCCGTCGCGTGAAGTCTGTCAGGTACGGCGAGAAAGGACCAACACGCCGCTGCAGGCGTTGATGCTGATGAACGACCCGCAGTACGTGGAGGCGGCCCGATATTTTGCTCAACGTGTCATGGATGAAGCGGACGATGATATCGGCGAACGCATTCAATGGCTGTTTTGGCACGGATTGGGACGCCGGGCCGCGGAGAATGAGCTGGCTGTGTTTTCCGAGGCAGTCGCGAAGTGGTCCGACGAGTTCACGGCGAATCCCGAGTCGGCGGGCAAGCTGATTGCCATCGGCGAGATACCCGCTGCCGATCGCTTCGACGCCGTGGAGCTGGCCAGCTGGACGATGGCTGCCAATTTGTTAATGAATATGGATGAATTTTTGACGAAAAACTGAGTCAAAAGAAAAAAGGGGTCAGGTCCCAAAAAAGGGGTCAGGAGTCAATTTCCGGAACGGCCCTTCGGGTGCTTTGCACAATTGACTCCTGACCCCTTTTTTGACAGGCAATTCGAATGAAACAAACTCCCTTTGAACGATACGTGCAGCTGGAAACCCGCCGCCAGTTCTTTGCGCGCGGAGCGATGGGACTGGGCACGGCCGCACTGGCCAGCCTGATTCCCGGGCAGGGACTCGCCTCGACCGCTGCCGCCGAGGACCTGGGCCTGCCGGACCTGCCGCACTTTGCGCCCAAAGCCAAACGCGCCATCTATCTGTTTATGTCCGGTGCCCCGTCGCAGCTGGACATGTTCGATTACAAACCAGGCATGGCCGAATGGTACGACAGGGAACTGCCCGATTCGATTCGGGATGGCCAGCGATTGACCACCATGACGTCCGGACAGGACCGCTTTCCGATTGCACCATCCATCTACAATTTCACCAAACATGACAACGGCAGCGACGGTGCGTGGGTAAGTGAACTTTTGCCGTTTCACAAGGAGATTGTGGGCGACATTGCGATCATCAAGAGCCTGTGGACCGAAGCGATCAATCACGACCCGGCCATTACCTACCTTTGCACGGGCGATCAGTTGCCGGGCAAGGCCAGCCTCGGGGCGTGGCTGAGCTACGGTCTGGGCAGCGAAAACGAAAACCTGCCGGCCTTTGTCGTGCTCAATTCAACATGGACCGGCCGCAAGGAAGCCCAGGCACTGTTCAATCGGCTGTGGGGCAGCGGATTCCTGCCATCGCAACATCAGGGCGTATTGTTACACACCGGCCCGGACCCCGTCCTCTTCCTCCGCAATCCCGATGGCGTCAGTTCCACAATGCGGCGGCAGATGCTCGATTCGCTAAACCAGTTGAACCAGCACACATACGAGTCGTTCGGCGATCCGGAAATTCACACGAGAATCGCCCAGTACGAAATGGCCTTTCGCATGCAGACCAGTGTGCCGGATCTGGTCGACGTTTCCGGCGAGTCGGACAAGACACTGGAGATGTACGGGCCCGACGTGCACAAGCCGGGGACGCTGGCCTACAACTGTTTGCTGGCCCGCAGGTTAAGTGAACGTGGTGTGCGCTTCGTTCAGATTTTTCATCGCGGCTGGGACCAGCACGG
Source organism: uncultured Pirellulaceae bacterium (assembly GCA_947258905.1). Classification (GTDB taxonomy): domain Bacteria; phylum Planctomycetota; class Planctomycetia; order Pirellulales; family Pirellulaceae; genus CAJQPP01. The sequence continues at coordinate 2,767 of CAMYKF010000599.1, forward strand.
CAATTTGCCAGTCGACCTGCCCAACAATTGCCGCGACCTGGACCAGCCCGCCGTGGCTCTGATCAAGGATCTCAAACAACGTGGTTTGCTGGACGAAACGCTGGTCATCTGGGGCGGCGAATTTGGACGCACAATCTATTGTCAGGGCAAACTCACGAAGGAAACTTACGGCCGCGACCACCATCCCCGTTGCTTTACGATGTGGATGGCCGGGGCCGGGATCAAACCCGGCATGGTGTTCGGAGAAACAGACGATTTCGGATACAACATTACCGAGAATCCTGTACACATTCACGAACTGAATGCGACCATCCTGAACCAGCTGGGCATTGACGCCGAGCGCTTCGTTTTCCGGCATCAGGGACTCGACCAGCGTCTGATTGGCGTGCAGCCAGCCAAACCGGTCTCCGACATTCTCCTGTAACGCCGGCACCGACCGGGCACCCGCTGATCCAGCGTGCTTGCCAGTCGGCAGCGCTCGCTGCAAAATTCACGAAACCTGTCCGACGGCCTCTCAGGAACAGTCATGAATTCGACCGAATCGGTCTGGAAACAGCTAACCGATCATGTGCGTGAAACGGCCATTCTGAAGTCGACTCAGGCATTGCTGGAATGGGACCAGCAAACGATGTTGCCGCAGCGCGGCGTGGACTGGCGAGCGCAGCAAATCACCTGGATGGCCGGCCAGATTCATCAGCGTGAAACTGACCCTCGTCTGGGTGACTGGTTGCACGAACTGGCCGATGCCGATTTGGCCGCCGATCCCCATTCCGAGTCCGGAGCCTGTATCCGGGAACTGCAATACCGATTTAACAAGAAAGCCAAACTGCCGCTGGAACTGGTTGAACAACAGGCCACGGCGCACTCGATCGGCCAGCAGATATGGGCCGAGGCGCGAAAGGACAACGACTTCGCAGCCTTTGCACCGCACTTGGAAAAGATCTTCGCGCTAAAGCGGGAAGAGGCTGCCGCCTGTGGCGTTACCGAAGATCCCTACGACGCCTTGCTGGATGATTACGAAACCGGCGCATTGACCGAACCGGTAGACGAGGTTCTGACGAGACTGAAAGAAGCGTTGGTGCCGCTGATTGCCCAGGCGACCGATGGATCAGTGCCAGTCGACGACGCAATCCTGCATCGCAGTTATCCGCGGCAAGCCCAGGAAGCGTTCATCCGGGAAGTCACGGCGGCCATCGGATTTGATTACCAGCGCGGACGCCTGGATGTGGCCGCTCATCCATTCTGCATGGAGTCTGGCCCCCATGATTGCCGCATGACGACCCGTTACAACGAATCTCTGTTCAGTCCGGCGTTCTTTGGCTCGTTGCACGAAGCGGGCCACGGAATCTATGAACAGGGCTTGCGTACCGAGCAATACGGATTTCCCGCCGGCACGTGGTGCAGCCTGGGAATTCACGAGTCGCAATCCCGGCTGTGGGAAAACCTTGTGGGTCGCAGCCAGGGATTCTGGCAACACTTCCTGCCACGAGCCCGGCACTGGTTTCCCGAGTCGCTGGCTGATGTTTCGGTGGACCAGTTCCACAGGGCCGTCAACCGGATCCAACCCTCACTGATTCGCGTCGAGGCGGACGAGGCGACCTACAATCTGCATATCATTATCCGGTTCGAGCTGGAGCGGGCATTGATCAACAACCAGCTGGCCGTGCAGGATTTGCCGGAAGCCTGGAATCAAAAATACCGGGAATACCTGGGTATCACGCCACCGGATGAGCGAAACGGTGTTCTGCAGGACATTCACTGGAGTGCCGGGCTGGTTGGCTATTTCCCCACGTATTCGCTGGGCAATATCTACTCCAGCCAGATGTTCGCACGAGCGGCAGGGGATCTTGGCGATCTGGAGGAGGATTTTGCCCGGGGTGATTTTGGACCATTGCTTGAGTGGTTGCGGACGGCGGTTCATGCGGCAGGCAATTGCTATCGGTCCGGCGAATTGATGCAGAAACTGACTGGTTCGACTATCGATGAGAGGCCTTTGATCGATCACTTGAGGCAAAAAGTCGACCGAATCTGTGCCGCGGCCTGACGGCCTCTGCCACGCGTTGAGCTGACCTGTTTGGCGATCCGGGGTCCGTGCTATAATTGGTGAGTCAAGTGATTCAGGTTTAAAGAAGATGGCTTCCAGTTCAGACATTTTGAAAGCGGCCGAACCGGTGCCCTGCCCCGATTGCGGCGAGATGTTTCTATTGCCCGAGGGCATGGAAAAGGACACTTCGCTGGCTTGTCCGCATTGCGATTCCGAGATTACCGGTCAGCAAATCGTGGCCGCGCTTTTGCCGACGGCTGCGATCGTGAAGGGCGAAAAGCAAAGCAACGGCGAGGAAGCAGCCCAATCGACAGAAACGAGGGAGGCGGCATCGCAATCTTCGGCGATCAGTCACGCGTTCGACGAACAAAGCTACACCATCCCCAAGCCGCTCAAGACCGCCCAGCGGCGTTCGAGCAGTCGTTATCCACAACGCAAGAAGAAACCACGCAAAAAAAAGAAGGACGAAAAGCCCAGCGGTTTCAGCGAGCTGTGGCGGATTGCCCTGGGTTTCGTGCTGGCTCTGCCCATTGCCCAGCTGATTCTGTGGTGGGGATTCACGGTCGATCCCCTGGGACTGGCGCCCAGGGTACACAACTTTGCCCCCTTCCTTGTGCCATCGTCCGTGTACAAACCGGCCCCGGTCACCAAACCCGAGAAGCCGGTTAACAAGGACATGCCGGGAACGCAATCCATGGACGACACGAATAATATTCCAATCTCAATTTACCATTCTAAATAGTAGATTAGGCGCGGTGTTCGGTGCCGACCGCTGCCTGCTCGGCGCCCCACTGACTAGTCGGCAAAGTTGCGGCGGATTTGCTCGATATCGTCCAGTCGTCGCATGAACGCATCGAGGACCTTGGGATCGAATCGCCTGCCCACTTCCTCGTTCATGATCTCAAGGCACTTTTCCAGCGGGAATGCTTTCTTGTAGGGCCGATGGCTGGACAACGCGTCGTAGACGTCTGCCACGGCCGTCATGCGTCCTTCGATGGGGATGCGGTTCTCCTTCAATCCGTTGGGATAACCGGTACCGTCCCAGTTTTCATGATGCGTCTTGGCGATATTGGCGGCAAGGATCAGCAATGAGGATTGCTTTTCCTCACGGGACAGTCGCGCGTTACCCGAGCGACGCTTGAGCATTTCCAATTCGTGACGCGCCAGCGGCTCAATGATTGAACAACCGAGGTCGCAGTGTTCCTGCATAATGCGGAATGCCTCGTCCGACAGCTTGCCGGGGTTCAGCAGGATGTTGTCCGGCACTCCGATCTTGCCCACGTCATGCAACTGCGCAGCCAGTTCAATACGGCGGCAGAACGTCGCGTCAAATCCCAGTTCGTCGGCGATAATCGAGGAAAACTTGCCCACACGGACAACGTGCTTGCCGGTATCGTTGTCTCTAAATTCCGCTGCTTTAGCGAGGCAGTGAATGATGTGTTCTCGCGATCGCTCCAGTTCCGCCGTTCGCACCTGAACCTGCCGGGACAGCTCCTCGGCGTATGTGGTCAGGTGATTCTGGTGCGCCTTTACGAGCAGTGCGTTTTGCACCCGCAAAGTCAGATCGCTTGGATCCAGTGGCTTGTTCAGGAATTCCGAGGCACCCAGTTCCAACGCCATCCGTTTCGTATCTGAATCGCTGGACGCGCTGAGGATAATGAACGGCGTGAATTGCACCGAGGTAATGGACTGGCGTGCCCGCAGGATATCCAGCCCGGTCACGTGCGGCATCATGATATCCAGCAGCACAAGATCCGGGTCCTGCGAGTTGATCTGGTGCATGGCTTCCCGGGAATCGGTCACCTCAATGAATTTGTGGTATCCGGCCGATTGCAGAAAACGGCGCACGACGCGCACCAGAAGGGGCTCGTCGTCGACAATCATGATCTTCGACGACTTGATTTTCTCAATACTTTCTTCCAGTCGCCGCGGACGGAACATGGAAGTGCCGGTTTCCGGTGCCACCGCCGTGGAACGATTTGGCGTGATGTCGGTGTTTTGGGAATGCATGATGGTCTTCTGGCGGCAACGATTTGTTTAACTTGTGGATTCGTAATCGGGGATTTCAATGGCGTGGCACAGGTCGCCGATGTGGTCCAGTAAAGCAGCGGTCCCATCTGCGTGGAACTGTTTCGCGGCTTGCTCCAGTTCGAGGGCCGGCTCCGAAAATTCATGAAAGCCCACAGTGCCTCCGGCTCCCTTGAGCCAGTGGGCGAGGCGGGCCAGTTCATTAAAGTCGCCATTTCCAAAGGCTTCCCGCATCGACTTCAACTTGAGTTCCAGAACCGGTACAAACTCGGCCACGATTTCACGGAACTCAGGTTCCTCCATGGGCAACGTCGAGCAGATTTTTTCGGGCACTTCGCGAACCCTGGTTTCAGTTTCACTGGCGGCGGTTGCCAGAGGCGCGAGCGGTTTGTCGTATTGCAAGTCCCTGGTGGCGGCCTGTTCCAGGCGATCAAATTGTGTGCTGACGCCAACCTCGTCTTTTTCGACTGCGTGCCGGATCATCAATTGCAGTACACTGGCAGAACGAGTTTTGCCAAAGGCGTTGGCAGCCTCCCGCAGCTCTTCGCAGACTTCCGCAAAGCCATCCAGATCCTTGCGACTCCACGCCGAGTCCATAGCCTCCAGACCAATCGTCAACACTTCGCTAAAACCTGTTGTTTCGTGTACCGTGTGACCGGTGTTTTCCGGAATCAGGGCGTCTTTTACCGGCACGGACGGCCGCTTCTCAACCGTTTCCGGTTCGACGGCCAGCGCCTCCGCGACCGCGGCAATCAACTTGTCCATATCAACAGGTTTGGACAGAAACCCGGTGCAACCGGCGTCCAGGCATTTCTGCTCGTCGCCCTGCATGGCGTTGGCCGTCAAGGCGATGATGGGCTGGGTGAACTGCAGTTCCCTGAGTTTCCGGGTGGCCTGATAGCCATCCAGCACAGGCATCTGCATATCCATCAAAATCAGGTCGAATGCATCCGCCTGGCACATGTCCACGGCGATTTGTCCATTCTCTGCCTGCTCGACCTGACACCCTGCCCGGCCGAGGAACAGCCGGATCAGCCGACAGTTGGCGGCACCATCGTCAACGACGAGGATTTTGCATTCTGGCAGTTTGTATTGAACATTTTTTGTACTGGATTCCGACCATGCCGTCTTCAGGAACTCATCGCTGGTGATGTGTCGCGCGTTGTCGGCAACGCCAATCGCGACATCAAAGGAAAAGACACTGCCCTGGCCCTGAATACTGCGTGCCGACAACTCGCCCCCGAGCGCCTTGACAATTCGCTGGCTGATGGAAAGTCCCAGTCCGGTACCGCCAAACCGGCGTGTCACACTGTTGTCTGCCTGAGTAAACGGATCAAAGATCTTTTCCAGTTGCTCGGGCGTCATACCGATGCCCGTATCAATGACGTCGATGTGCATGCGGGGCTGTTCGGCGGTTCCGATCAGGGTGGCTGAAATCTTGACGCCACCGGAACTGGTAAATTTGATGGCGTTGCCAACCAGATTGGTGACCACCTGGCGGAAACGCACCGGATCGGTCTTGATCGTAGCCGGCAGCGGATCGCGTGCCTCCCAGGCGAGGGATATTTCCTTTTCCTGGGCACGCACCCCAAGAATGTTGACGACATCGTTCATGATCTCGAACGGCGAGCAATCGGTAATCTCCATTTCCATCTTGCCCGCTTCGATTTTTGACAGATCCAGAATGTCGTTAATCAGTTCCAGCAAATGCGAACCGCTGGACTGGATCGTGGACAGGTACTCGGTTTGTTCTTCACGGGAATCGGCCATGCCTCGCTGCAGCAAATCGGTGAATCCCAGAATGGCGTTCATCGGAGTGCGGATTTCGTGGCTCATGTTCGCGAGAAACTCGCTCTTGGCGCGGTTCGCGGCATCAGCAGCTTCTTTCGACTTTTGCACTTCCTTTTTGGCTTCGTCGAGAAACGTCACGTTTTCAAAACAGACCATGACGCCATCGCGTTTCTCGCTGCTACCCACGGCGGTGCAGTTGACCTTGAAGGTTTGTGTTTCCTCGCCATCGCGGTGCAGACGCAAGATCTGGTTGACCACGGTTTCGCCGGTTTCGAAAGTGATCTGCCAGGGATAGACGATGCAATCGTTATTGCTCTCGTCGCACCAGCCGAAGCTGTCGGGCAATCGCCCCAGCATTTTCTCGACGGGCATTCGCACGATCTCCTGAAACGAACTGTTGGCCAGCACGATGCGGCCCCGGTGATTCAGCAACAACAGGCCTTCGGTCAGGGCATTCAGGGCATCGCGAACCCGGTTGGGCACCGATTTCTTGGGATCCAGCTGCCGCAACATCAGGGACAGGTAAAACGCAATCGCCAGAAAGGAACTGGCACTGAGAAACGCCCCGAGGCGTACCCACGGATGATTCATAAATCCGCGAAGACCGCCCGCATTCAAGGGTCGAAAGATCAGTTCTACGTCGGCGAATTCGCGATTGCCACGCGACACAGGCACCTTGATCTGGCGATCGCCGGGTAGCGAATCGTCGCCAATCCAGTTCTCCTGGTGGCTGCCGGTGTCGATCAACATCCGGTTGTGCTTGCTGCGTACTCCCACGGACAACAGTTGTTCATTGCGTGCCACGAGTGTTTCCAGCAGGTCACTCAGACCGTTGACGTCATTGCGGTGAATGAACTGGGTCGACGTGACGGCAATCGACTCGGAAAGATTGATACGGCCCTTCATCGTTTTCGACTCCGCGTCGGGCAGCAAGCCGATTGTCGCTGCAGCGAACAGCATCGTCATGACAATGGATACCAGACCCATGGTCAGTCGAAAACGCGTTGAAATCAGGTTTCTCAGCATGGTGCCGTGTCGTGCCAGGTCGTGTTGTTTGCCGGACTATTCCGCCGCGGAAGTTTCTTCGGCCCGATCGAGCAAGGCTTCGATCGAATCATCTTCGGCGTCGACATCGACTTGCGCTGAGTACTGCAGGATGGGCAACGGGTCAAACGACTGCCACGCGGGCATCGATGAGACCAGGCTGGCAACCAGCATTCCGCCTCGTGCCATCCACAACACATAGCCAACCGTCAGCACACCTGTCAGACTTGCAGCAGCCGCAATATTTCCGGTTGCAGCGCTGATATTATCCAGAATTTCGTGATTTACGTTGTCGAGGTCCTGCCACAGGGAAGTAAACACCCCATGGGACGATGTGGCCAATTCGTCGTAATTTCCGTACGAAACGGTCTGCTCCTGGAGCCACAAACCCGACAGGTCAACCGAAGACTTTTGGTACTTGAAACCATAGTTCGCAGTTAGCAAGTCGCTGTTGGACAGCGCACTACTGTCGGACTTTTCAAACTCCGGCCGATCGTTTGCGTTGTCATTGGCCAAACGACTGTCAACACCCAAATCTTCACCGGAATCCTTGTCATCCTTATCATCCGGATCGCCCCCCCCTCCCGGATCGGGATCAACCGGATCAGGCAGGACAGGATCAGGATCAACCGGAATCTCCTTTTCAGGCAACGGAATCTGTGTGATGCCACCGGTCACGATGTCGGCCGTTACGAGGTTGCTATCCTTTTCGCCATCGGTCACGTAGTAGGTAAAGGACTCAATGGGCAGCGTGTTTGCGTCCGGAATGTAACGGAATGATCCGTTGGCCAGCGGAATCAGAGTGCCATTGGCCGGTCCGGATACCAGGACCACATCCAGCGTGGCCGAATCCGGATCAACGTCATTGGCCAGCAACGCGGCTTCGCGAATCTCGACACTGCCCTCACCACTGGCCAGAATCGTCTCGCCCATGGCCGTCGGAGCATCGTTGACCGGAGTGATAACAATTGTGATCACCGCCGTATCCACGCCACCCCGGCCATCATCTATTTTGTAGACGAAGAAGTCGCTGGTCGTTTCGCCGCCGTTGTGGACGTACACAAACGAATTATCCGATGCCACCTTGACGATGCCATGCACCGGTCCGCTGGCCACACTCTTGATCAACGTATCGCCATCCGGATCGACAATGTCCTTGAACTCACTGTTCTTG